>JADGNL010000211.1 GCA_017883495.1 Methanomicrobiales archaeon
CCGGCCAGCACGGCCACCGCGGCAACCCAGGGGGCGAGCCGGCGCAGGGTGTCGGCGCGGGCCTCGGGCGTGGTCATGGGTACGTACATTCTGGATGCGACGGATAAATACAAAAGCGATGCGGCCGACGGCGGCCGTAGGGGGCATTCCGGGGGGCCGCCCCCGGAGGAATGAATATATCTTTCCCTGCGTCTCATCTTCCCCGAATGACACCTGGCCCTCCCGATGCCTCGGGCAGCCTCGCCCTCCTTCCGCGACTCGATAAGATACCGACCGGAATCGTCGGGCTCGACGAGATCACGGGGGGCGGGATCCCCCGGGGCCGCTCCACCCTCGTCGTCGGGAGCGCCGGTGCCGGCAAGACCCTCTTCGCGGTCGAGTGCCTGGTCAACGGTGCGGAGAGATACGGAGAACCCGGGGTGCTGATCTCGTTCGAGGAGAGCGGCGCGGACCTCGCGCAGAACGCGGCCTCCCTCGGCCACGACCTCCGGCGGCTCGAGCGGGACGGGCTGCTCCTTGTCGACCACGTTCACCTCGAGCGCACCGAGATCGGGGAGACGGGGGAGTTCGACCTCGAGCCCCTCTTCCTCCGGATCCAGGACGCCGTGGACGAGATCGGGGCAAAACGGATCGCGCTCGACACGATCGAGTCCATCTTCGGGGGCATCTCGAACGAGGCGATCCTCCGCTCCGAGCTCCGCCGCCTCTTCCTCTGGCTCAGGGAGCGCGGCCTGACCGCGATCATCACCGCCGAGCAGGGCACCGAGAGCCTGACCCGGCACGGGATCGAGGAGTACGTCTCGGACTGCGTCATCCTCCTCGACCACCGGGTCCTCAACAAGGTCTCGACCCGCCTGCTCCGGGTCGTCAAGTACCGCGGGACCGAGCACGGCACGAACGAGTACCCGTTCCTGATCGACCGCAACGGCATCACGGTCTTCCCGATCACCTCGACCGAGCTCTCGTACGAGGTGAGCGCCGAGCGGGTCCCGACCGGAGTCCCGGACCTCGACGCGATGCTCGGCGGGGCCGGGTACTACCGCGGCAGCAGCGTCCTCCTCACGGGCACGGCCGGCACGGGCAAGACCTCGATCGCCGGCCGGTTCGTCGAGGCCGCCTGCGAACGCGGGGAGCGGTGCCTCTACTTCGCCTTCGAGGAGGCCGCGAGCCAGATCCGGCGGAACCTCGCCCCCGTCGGGATCCACCTCGCCCGCTGGGAGGACGCGGGCTATCTCCGGATCCATGCGACCCGCCCGACGGCCTTCGGCCTCGAGGCTCACCTCGCCCTCCTCTTCAGGCGGATCGAGGAGCACGCCCCCACGGTGGTCGTGGTCGACCCGGTCTCGAACCTGGTCTCGATCGGAAGTCCGCTCGAGGTCCAGGTCATGCTCGTCCGCCTGATCGACTATCTCAAGATGCGCCGGATCACGACCCTCCTGACGGGCCTCGCCGACTCCGCCGGGGACCGGGAGGAGTCGGGCATGGAGATCTCGTCCCTGAGCGACACCTGGATCCGGCTCCAGGCCGTCCGAACGGACGGACGACGGCAACGGACCATCAGCATTCTCAAGTCGCGGGGGATGGAGCACTCGGACGAGATCCGGGAGCTGCGCCTGGGCCCCGGCGGCGTGGGGATCGAGGAGATCGCCCCGGACGAACGGCACGCGCCCGTATCGGCCGGGAGCGCGGGACCATGACGGCGACGGACCCCGCCGGCGTGACGTACGACCTGCGCCTCTACATTGCCGGGCTGACGCCGAGGTCCCTCCTCGCGATCGCGAACCTGAAGAGGATCTGCGAGACGCACCTGGCCGGCGAGTACCGGATCGAAGTCGTGGACCTCAAGCAGGAGCCCGGCCGGGCCCGGCGCGACCAGATCGTCGCCTCGCCCACCCTGGTCCGGCAGCTGCCGGGACCGAGCAGGCGGCTCATCGGCGACCTCTCCAACACCGAGCGCGTCCTGATCGGGCTCGAGATCGCGCCGCACCCGTCCGTGCAGGAGGTGACGACGCATGCCGACGAGCCCCCCGTCCGACCCTGAGCTCGCGCACCTGCCGAGCGAGGCCGAGCTGCTCGAGGCGCTCGAGGGGATGTACTCGCGCCTGGCCGAGACGACGGAGCTGCTCCGGGCGCTCCGGGCGAGCGAGCTCGACGCGGTCCTCTTCGCCGGGGCGACCGACCCCAAGGTCTTCATGCTCCAGAGCGCGGACCACATCTACCGGATCATCATCGAGCAGATGCGCGAGGGGGCGGCCCTCGTCTCGGAGGACGGGACGATCCTCTACGCGAACGGGGCACTGGGCGGCCTTCTCGGGCTGCCCGCGGAGGCGCTCGTCGGTGAGGCCGCTGCCCGGTTCATGGACGAGGAGATCCTCGCGGCCGTCGACGGGGGCCCGCGGGACGTCGTGCTCCGCCGGGTCGACGGCGGGACCGTGCCCGCGCTCCTCTCGGCGACCGTGCTCGGCCTCGACGGGCTTCACGTCCACTCGATCGTGCTGACCGACATCACGGCCAAGAAACAGGCCGAGGACGAGCTCCGCCAGGCCAACGAAGCGCTCGAGGAGCGCGTGGACGAACGGACGGCCGAGCTCAACCGGACCGTGGATGAACTCCGGCGGTCGAACGAGGAGCTGCAGCGGTTCGCGTACGTGGCGAGCCACGACCTGCAGGAGCCGCTGCGGTCGATCGTCAGCTTCAGCCAGCTCCTCGAACGGCGGTACAAAGGAAAGCTCGATGCGGACGCGGACGACTACATCGCGTTCATCGTCGAGGGCGGCACCCGCATGCAGACCCTGATCACGGACCTGCTCTCCTTCTCGCGCGTCACGACCACGGGCCAGCCTCTGGTCGCGACCGACGCGGGGGGCGTCCTCGGCGAGGTCCTGCACGACCTCACGGGCGCGATCGAGGCCGAGGGGGCGACGGTCGAGGCCGGCCCGATGCCGCGGGTCATGGCGGATTCGGCCCAGCTCGCCCAGGTCTTCGCGAACCTGATCGGGAACGCGCTCAAGTACCGCCGGCCGGACGTGCCCCCGCTGATCCGGGTCTCGGCCGAGCGCGAGGGGCGCTTCTGGCGGATCGCGGTGCGGGACAACGGGATCGGGATCGAGCCCGAGTACTTCGACCGGATCTTCGTCCTCTTCCAGCGGCTCCACACGAAGGACGCCTATCCCGGGACCGGGATCGGGCTGGCAGTCGTCAAGAAGATCGTGGAGCGGCACGGCGGCAGCGTCCGCGTCGAGTCCGCGCCGAACGAGGGCTCGGCCTTCAGCTTCACGCTGCCGGCCGCCTGAGCGGATTTTTTTTAAAAAAGCAGGGGGCGGGGCGTCGCCCCCGGCGAAGTTCGCCGGATCAGCCCGTGTTCACGGGGAACGGCACCGCGTTCACATACGCGGAGGCGCCCGCGGCGTTGAACGACTGGACCCGGAAGTAGTAGTTCGTGCGCCGCGGCAGGTTCGCCGTCCGGAACAGCACCGTATTCGCGTTGACCGTGGTGGTCACCACGTTCGGCCCCGTGAATCCGGCGTTCGGGGACTGCTGGATCCGGAAGCCGGTCTCGGTGGTCGAGGTGTCGGTCCAGGCCAGCGTGACCCGGGCATTGTTGTTGTTCACGACTGCCGACGTCGCCGTCACGCCCGTGGGCGCGGACGGTATGGCCGGGGGTGCCGAGGGCGAGGCCGTGTTGGACCACGCGGAGTCGGCGGTCTTGGTCGGGAAGCCCGGCGTGGCCGTGTCGCCGACCACGTTCCGGGCCGCCACGTGGTAGAAGTACTGCGTGTTCTGGGCGGCCGAGCCGTCCGTGTACGCAGTCACGTTCGCGCCGACCGTGAAGGTGGTCAGGCCGGTCGTGAAGTTGGCGTCGAGGGCCCGCTGGATGACGAAGGCGGTCTCGGTCTTCGAGGCGTCGACCCAGCCCAGGGCGATCCCCTGGGAGCCGGCGAGGCGGGTAGCCTTCAGGGTGGTCGGGGGCCTCGGCGCGACCGCGAGGATCACCGCGCGCATCATGTCCATCTCTTCGTGCGAGAGGAGGTGGCAGTGGTAGACGTACTCCCAGCCGTAGTTGACGTAGTGGTTCGTGACCGTGACCGCGTTGCCGGCCGGGTCCAGGGACCCGAACGGGCCGCCGGCGAGGGTCGCGCCCTCGGGCATGGTCGGGTCGATGAGCCGGACGCTGTTCGGCACCTCGAACGGCACCGAGGGCTGCACCGGCCGGAACGCGATGATCGTGTCCGAGAGCGGGTTCACGCGGATGGTGTCCTTCCAGCCGAGCTCGTTCGCGTCGGGCAGCCGCATATTGTTGTCCCAGGCGACGTGGTTGATCAGCTGGGCGTCGAAGAGGTGCGTGTGGATGGTGTGCGTGTCCACGCCGTTGTGCGTGATCCGCCAGAACTGCACGCCCTCCGTGGTGTTCCCGAGGTACGTGCCGTAGATGCCGGTCGACGTGATCAGCTCGGTGGGCGGGCTCAGGTACGGGAAGATCACGAAGTTCTGGGTCGTTGCGGTCGCGTTCGGGAGCTCGAGGCCGAGCATGCTGCTCTGGCGGCCGTACTCGTTCTCGAAGGCCGCGCCCATCTCGTCGTGGAGGGCCTTGGGCTCGAACGAGTTGGTCACGGTCGCGCCCGAGACGTTCTTGTACGTCAGCGAGTACTGCTGGATCCGCGCGTACTGATCGACCGGGAAGGACGCGTTGTACGCGGAGTTGTACCGGGCGTCGGGCACGATGATCGGGTCCTGCGAGGTCTCGAAGACGCCGCGCTTGCCCGCCGTCTTGGCGAAGATCGCCTGCAGGGCCGCGAGGTTGAACGCCGGGGCCGGGGCCGCGGCCGCCACGCGGATCTGCATGATCGTGCGCGTGTTCGGGCCGAAGCCGGCCTGCGTCGTGGGCGTGCCGCCGGTGCTGGTCAGGTCGGGCTTGCCCGTGTAGTAATCGTACCGCGGGTCGATCGCCGGGAACGGCGCGGGCGCGTCGTTGTAGAGGATGATGGTCTTGCCCGCGTACTGCGAGAAGTCGATCAGGACGTCGGCCCGCTCGGCCGGTCCCATGATGAGCGTGCCCTTATTGACGTTGCCGAAGTCGAAGGTGGTCTGGTCGAAGTTCCAGGCGACCGGGGTGTTCTTGAGCACCGCCGGCGCCGGGAGGAACCCGCCGTCGTTGGCGATCTGGATCATGCTCGGGCCGGCCATCGCCGGGTCGGGCACGCCGCCGTCACGGCCGTCGGGGGCCACGACCATCCGGACCTCGGTGTTCGTGCGGCCGTCGGAGGTCGTCACGTTCGGGTCGGCCACGTAGAGCTGCAGGTTGACGAACCGGTCGTCGGCCGCGTTGAGGACGCGGAACCGGACCGTCGTGGGCTGCACGTCGAGGTACGGGTACGCCTCGCCGTTGACGAGCGGCGTGTCCATGAAGGCCTCCATGCCCATGGAGTTCGCGGGCACGCCCGGGATCATGGGCGGCTCGGACGGGCTCGGGTTGCTCGCGTTGTATCGCGGGTTCGCGACCGGCCCGTGGACTATGTTCGTCGTCGGCGGGTAGAACCAGGGGCCGTAGTGCCACCGGCCGAAGGCGTTCATGCCGGAGATGTCGTACGGGTTCTGGTTGGTCATGTACACGTGCGGCAGCCAGAGGTCGCCGGTGTGCGCCGTGCCCGGGGTCGCGCCCCACTTCCAGGTCGGGTCCTGGTAGCCGATGGTGGTCGCGTCCACGAAGGTCTTGTCCTGGATGACCAGGGGGATGCCCACGCCGGGGAGGATCTTCGCGCTGGTCGGGTTGACGCCGGAGACGTTCGTGCCGGCCATCAGGTCCTGCTCGACCTTGTCCTGGACCAGGTACGGCGCCGCCTCGCCCGCGTAGACGTTGAGGCGGGTGATGCCGAACGAGTGGTCGTGGTAGAACATCAGCCGGGCGCTCTGCTCGTTGGTGTAATAGAAGGTCTCCGAGCCGGGACCGGGGTCGGGCATGTCGGGGACGTTGTACACGCTGACGCCCTTCGGGTACGGCGTGTTCTCGCCGGCCGGCGTGATCCACTGCTGGGGCGTGCCGTCGCTGATCCAGGCCGTTCGGCCGCCGTGGAGGTGGAGGGTCGCGCGGTTCTGCGTGTAGTCCATCGGGTTGGCGTTCATGCCGAGCGGGCCCATGCCCGCGCCCATGACCGTGGTGTCGACGGGCAGGAAGAGGTCTCCGCCGGCGCCGATGGGCAGCTTGTTCGTGAACTTGACCCGGACGGCCCTGTCTTTCGTCGCCACGATGGCCGGGCCGAGGTAGGAGATCGGCGCGACGTCGACGCCGTTCTTCACCTGGACGTACCCGCGGAGGATAGTGGCGGGCAGGTCGGGGTGCATCTGCTCGGTGTACTGCCGGAGCTCGATCTCGTAGTAGTCGCTACCCGGATAGGTCGTCGTGTCCGGGACGGCGACGGTGAGGCTCGGCAGGGCGCTCATGAACTTCCGGAGGCCGCCGGTCAGCGCGCCGCCGACGGTGGCCCGAACGTCCGCGTTCGCGCCCTGGGGCGCGGTGGCGTTCGAGACGTAGACCACGGGAGCCGTGTAGCCCGTGCCGCCGCTGGTGATGGTGACGCCCGTGATGGCGCCCGTCACCGGGTCGGCCGTGGCCGTGGCCGTGGCGCCGCTACCGGTGTTGTAGAGGTCGACGATCTCGACCACGGGAACGAAGTACCCGGTGCCGCCGTCGACGATGGTGACGTTGGTCACGGTGCCCTTCGGCATGGGGCTGTTGGCGTAGTTCGGGTACGGGCCGAAGTAGTGCGGGGCCTCGCCGGGTGCCGGGGTGGGCACGACAATGGCCGATCCCGCGGCGCGGGAGGCCTGGACGGTCTCTTTGTACCGGTCGCCGGCGGCCTTGCGCTCGTCGGGCGTGACCTTGCCCTTGTACTTGAGCCCGGTCTTGGCGTCCGAGCTCACGGTCGAGGAGTCGGACTTGCCCGGGCTCTTGCCCGGTGAGGTCGCCTTCGGCGCCACGACGGCCGGGGCCGCGGCGGGCAGTTGTTTGGACCCGACCGCGTTGAGGGACGGGTCCGCGCCGGCGGCGGTGTCCGTGCCGGCGGCGGCGCCGATCGCGCCTGCGCAGAGGAGCAGGAGCGCGATCAGCAGTCCGACTGCGAGCAATCGGACGGGGCGCCCGGTACGCAGACCGGGCGGGCGTGTATGTCTTGGTTTTTTGCTGGTCATTCGGGCCTCCAGTAAGAAGCGTCCAGGACCATTTGGTTTCGAACCATCCTGGTGTGGCAGTTTGATGCATCTATTAGCAATTAAATGTTATTCCGACGGTCCCGGTAGGAGGGAGGGGCGGAGCCGTCGGCGACCGGACTCGGACGGGACAGCAGGGGAACCTTTATCCCTCCGAATGGTGAAGCCCGCACCGATGGAGAACGGGAGATGAGACCCCGGCAGATCCTCTGCGCGGTCGTGCTGCTCGGGGCCGTCCTACTCTGCGGGTGCCTGGGAGGAGGAGGCGGGGGCACGCCCACGCCCGCGGAGACGTCTCCTCCCACCCCTGCCACCGCCGCCGCCACGACGACACCGGCCGCGGTCTCCACACCCCCGCCCCTCTCCGCGGCCATGGCGGACCGGAGCCCGAACTGGGCCGGGTACGCGGTCCAGACCAGTATCAATAACCCCCGGTCCGACAGCTTCGAGTCCGTGGAGGCGTCGTGGAACGTCCCGTCCGTCGACTGCTCCGCCTCGGACTCCGACTACGCCTCCGCCTTCTGGGTCGGCATCGACGGCATCACCTCGAACAGCGTGGAGCAGATCGGGACCGAGTCGGACTGCATCGGGGGCTCGCCCGTGTACTACGCCTGGTACGAGATCTTTCCCGAGGACAGCATCACCCTCAACCTCCACATCTCGCCCGGGGACGAGGTCCACGCGAAGGTCGAGTACGTCAGCGGCAACACGTTCCGGTACACCATCACCGACCTGACGACATCGGAGACGTTCTCGATCACGGACCAGAGCCGGGTGACGGCGGACCGCAGCTCCGCCGAGTGGATCGCCGAGGCCCCGACGAACGGGCGGAACCGGCTCCTCCCGCTCGCGAGCTTCCGCCCGATCACCTTCACCCACGCCGCCGTCACGGTGAACGGCGAGAGCGGTTCCATCACCGGCGCGCGCTGGGAGAACCAGCCGATCATCATGCAGTCGCGGGGCGGCTCCCTCAAGGCGACCCCGTCGGGGCTCTCCTCCAGCGGGACCGACTTCACCGTCGTCTGGGACGGGCCCTGACGCGACCGCCTCACGCGGCCGGCAGTGTGAAGGAGAAGGTCGAGCCCTCGCCCGGCACGGACTCGACCCGGACATCGCCCCCGTGCCGCTCCACGATCTTCCGGACGACGGCGAGGCCGATGCCCGTGCCCTCGTACTCGTCGTGGGTGTGGAGGCGACGGAACATCTCGAAGATCTGGTCGAAGTACTCCCGTTCGATCCCGATCCCGTTGTCCCGCACGGCGAACTCGACCATCGGTCCCGCGTCCCGCGCGGAGACTTCGATCTCGGGCGGCACGCCCGGCCGGCGGTACTTGATCGCGTTCCCGATCAGGTTCGCGAAGACCTGCTCGAGCTGGGCCGGGTCGGCCATGACCCGCGGCAGGGGCCCGACCGTGATCGTCGCCGTCGCAGTCGCGATCGCGTCCGCGAGGTCGCAGACGACGCCGGCGAGGACGGTGCCGGCGTCCGTCTCCACGATCGGCGCCGCCTTCGTCGTGACCCGCGAGACGGCCAGCAGGTCCTGGATCAGGGTCTGCATGCGGTTGCCGCCCTCGACGATGAACGCGATGTACTCGTCCGCGTCCGAGTCGAGCTTCCCCTTGTACCGGCGCTCGAGGAGCTGCGAGAAGGAGACAATCGACCGCAGCGGCTCCTGCAGGTCGTGGGAGGCGACGTACGCGAACCGCTGCAGCTCCTCGTTCGACCGCTCGAGCTCGGCCGCGTACCGCTTCAGGGTCTCCTCGGCCTCCTTCCACTCGGTGATGTCGTGCACGGTCCCGTCCGACCTGACGATCCTGCCGTCGGGACCCCTGAAGTGCGTGCACCGCTCGTATACGCGGCGGACGGCGCCGTCCGAGCGCCGGACGATCCGGTACTCGATCTCGTACGAGTCCCTGCCCTCGCGCACCGAGTCCCAGTACGCGGCGTCGGTCGCGGCCCGGTCCTCGTGGTGGACCGAGCCCAGGAAGACCCCGTACGTGGCCGCGAACTCCTGGGGGCGCATCCCGTAGATGCGGTAGACCTCGTCCGACCAGGAGAGCCGGCCGCCGGCGAGCTCCCAGCTGCCGAGGTGCGCGATCTCCTGGGCCCGCTTGAGCCGCTCCTTCCGCTCGGCGAGCTCCTCCTTCTGGGCCGCGAGCTCCGCGTTCTTCCGGACCAGCTCCATCCCGGTCCTGTTCCGCTCCTCGGCGTAGCGTATGGAGCGGACCAGGGCGGGGCCGTTCATCCAGCCCTTCGCGAGGTAGTCCTGGGCCCCCTCGTGGAGCATCCGGACGCCGACGTCCTCGTCGTCGAGCCCGGTCAGGACCACGATCGGTATGCCCTCCGCGGCGGCCCGGACGGCCCGGACGGTCTCGGTCCCCTGGCTGTCGGGGAGCCCGAGGTCGAGCAGGACGAGATCGACTCCTCCGTCCTCGAGGGCCGCGAGCGCGGCCGCGAGGCTGCCCGCGTGCCGGGCCGAGAACGCGTGCTGCGGGTACTCCGAGAGGAGCTCCCGGATCAGCTCCTCGTCCGCAGGGTTGTCCTCGACCAGCAGGATCCTCATTCCGAATGCCCTGAGTTCGGCGGCAGCGTGACGATCGAGAACCAGAAGTCCTCGATCGACTTGACGATCTCGATGAACTCCCGGAATCGGACCGGCTTCCGGATGTAGCAGTTCGCGTGGAGCCGGTACGACTCGAGGATGTCCCGCTCGTCCCGCGAGACGGTCATGATCACGATCGGGATCATGCTCAGGGACGGGTCGCACTTGATCTCGGCGAGGACCTCGCGCCCGTTCTTATTGGGCAGGTTCAGGTCGAGCAGGATCAGGTCCGGCCGGGGCACGGACTCGTGCGGGGGCTCGCGCCGGAGGAAGGCCATGGCGGCCTCGCCGTCGGTCACGACGTACAGGTTGTTGTGGAGCTTGCTCTCGAGGAGGGCCTCCCGGGTCAGTTCGATGTCGGCCGGGCTGTCCTCGACGAGCAGGATCTCGACCGGGCGGGGGTATGCGTGGTTCGTGTCTGAGTCGTTCATGGTCTGGCTCCGTTGCGGGTTGGAATGGAGAAGCTGAAGGTCGATCCGAGACCGGGGGTCGACTGCACGGCGATCGACCCGCCGTGCCGCTCGACGATCCGCTTGCAGATGGCGAGGCCGATCCCGGTGCCGTCGTACTCGCCCTTGGCGTGCAGGCGCTGGAAGAGCATGAAGATCCGCTCGAGGTGGCGGGCGTCGATCCCGATCCCGTTGTCCGCGACCGAGAAGACCCAGTTCTTCCCCTCGCGCACGGCCGAGATCCGGACCTCGGGGACGGCGCCGGGCTTCTGGAACTTGAGCGCGTTGCCGATCAGGTTCTGGAAGACCTGGGTGATCTGGATGCCGTCGGCGAAGATCTCGGGCAGGCGGTCCTCGACCGCGATCCGCGCGTGCCGGTCCCGGATCGAGACCTGGAGGTTGAGGAGGGCCTGGTCGAGGGCCCGGTTCGCATCGATCCGGTCGAACTCGTGGGCCTTGGTCTGGACCCGCGAGTACGCGAGCAGGTCCTGGATGACCTGCTGCATCTGCCGCGTGCCGTCCACGATGAAGTCGATGTACCGGTCGGCGCGCTCGTCGAGCTCGCCCTTGTACCGCCGCTCCAGGAGCTCGGTGAAGCCCGAGATCGCCCGGAGCGGCTCCTGCAGGTCGTGGGAGGCGATGTACGCGAACTGCTGGAGCTCCTCGTTCGACCGGGCGAGCTCCCGGCTCCGCTCCTCGAGCGCGGACGCCGTCGCCTTGTGCTCGGTGATCTCCCGCTCCAGGCTGCGGTTCGCCTCGACGAGGTCGGCGGTCCGCTCCTTGACCCGGTCGTCGAGCTCGTTGTACGCCGTCAGGAGCGCGTCCTCGGCGCGCTTCCGCTCGGTCACGTCGCGGGCGGCGGCGAAGATCCCGGCGATCCCGCCCGACTCGTCGCGGTAGACGGCCGCGTTGTACAGCACGGGGGTGATCCGGCCGTCGCGGTGGCGGATCTCGAGCTCGTAGTCGGTGACCGAGCCGTCGCGGAAGACCTGCTCGTACCCGGCCTTCGCCTTCCCGGGATCGGTGAAGTACCGGGAG
>JADGNL010000212.1 GCA_017883495.1 Methanomicrobiales archaeon
ACCCTGATCCCGGATCCCGCAAAGTCCTACGTCCTCTATACCGAACTCCACGAGAGCGGGGAGGCCCAGTACTATCGGTTCCCTCTGAAGAGCGGGCAGCGCCTGTACGGGTCCCTGCAGGTCCCCGGCCCGGACTCGATGGTCCCGGATATCGTGATCATCGGGCCCGGTATCGCTCCTTCCGGCAACGTACCTCCCTTTGTCCAGGTACCCGGCGGGTCGGGGGCGATGGTCATTCCGGGGTCTCCCCCGGGGAAGCCCTCGTATGAACTGTTCACGCCCCAGCCGGTCTACGAGGTGGCGCGCTTCAACTACACCGTTCCGCAGGACGGCGACTATTACGTCGCGGTGTACGGTCCCGCGGGAGGAGGATACAGCCTCGCACCCGGGTACGTCGAGGAGTTCACGGTTGCCGAGTGGCTGCTGATCCCCTGGTCGGTGGTCCCGATCCACCTCTGGGAAGGCCAGTCGGCGGCGTTCATCTTCGCACCGCTGTTTATCGTGGTGATCGTCGGGCTCGCCCTGTTCGTGTTCTTCCGGAGGGAGCGGGGCCTGACTCGGGACCCCGCCCGCTGGCTGATCCTGGTTGCGGGCCTGCTGTACCTGGGGGGCGCTGCCATGACCGGCCTGCAGACGGTCCACGCGGTCCTGCTCACGGGGTATTCTTCCGAAGTCCTCCTGACGCTCGCGTTCATCGCCGGCCCCGTTCTCCTCGGCATTTACGCCATCTATCTGGGTGTCCGGCCCCCCCGGCCCGACTCTCCCCTGAGGCACGGGGTCAAGATGGTCATCGTGGGGCTCCTCGGGCTGCTGCTCTGGGCCGGCCTTTTGGTCGGGCCAGTACTCGCCCTCGCCGGCGGAATTCTCGTCATGGTTCAACACACGAGGAAGTCGGGCCCAGCCTGACACGACCGAATTCTCACTGCGGGTCGGAATACATCCCGGCTTTTACTGCCCGCACCCTCACCGAAGGGCTCATCCCTCTGAAGACGGCATCAGGCACGACGGAGCGATCGGCGGACTGGGGCGAGTACGGCCCGGAACTCCGCCGGCCCCCTGTCCGCAAGGGTTATCTCTGTTCGCCCTCATCCTCCGACCGTACGACCTCGACGTCCGGCGCGGGGGCCTCCCCATGTGCGGCTAACCAGTTCGCAGGAGGTTCGCCACGCAGGAGTACGGCCGGCAAAACTCAACATTGCGGGAATCACGACGCACCCATGACATATGCGGATGACGAGACGACCTCTCCCGGGGACAGATTCCCATGGAATCCGGAGAGCCGTCGGCAATAACCTGATCACAGAGAGACCGATCGGCAGAGACGCACCATGACGCTGGACGATGCACAGCAGCTCTTCGGGTTCTTCTTCGCGATCTATTTCGTCCTGATCATCGAACGGTCCAATGATATGTACAGCTCGTGGGATACCTACTCCGCCTGGAGCGGACAGTCCCACAACATCAATCGCCTTGTCACGGCCTGGCTCTTCCTCGTCGTCCTGCCGGTGACGCATTTCGCGATCCTGTTCACGCTCCTCGGGGTGTTCAACGTCACCTTCGCTCCGACGATCGCCGGCGTCGCGAACATCGTCCTGATCAGCATCGGTTCGTTCTTCAGTTTCGGATACTTCAGGCTCTACGAGGCGGTCCTTCACACCTTCCCCGAATCGTTCTTTACCGACGACGAGCTGCGGGACCGGGCACTGGAGATACGGCCGCAGTTCTGGGCGCACTTTATCCCGGGAATCCTCTACGTGACGGTGTCGACACTTCTGCTACTGGTAACTCTGTACATCTGACACGGTCCACGGTTCGGAGCGGTGGCGGCACTGGCCGCCGGTGTCCATGAAGGACAACGACGGGGGTCCGGTGGTAAAGTCGAACGTGCGGGAAGGGCGACCGGCCGACGCACGGATCACAGGGGACGCCTCGATGACGTGAGCGGAAACAAGAGCCCCCCCCGGTCACCCGATTCTGAAACCTCTCATCGAGATGGATCCATTCTGGAGCCCTTCGTGGGTGAACCGGATCTTCTCTCCCTCTTCCTGCAGCGCGATGGCGTAGATCATCGGAAGATAATGGTCGAGGGTGTGTGCCGCGCGGGAGCCCCACTTCCCCGCGGACGGGTACTCGATCAGGGAGCGGTGCTCTCCCGCGACGAGGTGGGCGCGCATCTCCTCGTCCGCTTCCACGGCCCATTCGACGGGCGGTGCGTCCATATCGGGATCGGCGAGGCGGAGGTTGTGCACCATGTTTCCGCTGCCGATGACGAGGACGCCCATCTCCCGGAGGGCGCGGAGCCTCGTGCCAAGCTCGTAGTGGTACCGGATCGGCTTCGGGTGCCAGTCGGCAAAGGAGTAGTCCAGGCTCATCTCGAAGACCGGGATATCGGCCGACGGGAACATGTGCCCGAGGACCCCGTAGGAGGCGTGGTCGAGCCCCCACGCCCGGTCGCACCGGACGGCCCCGTCGCCGAGGGCCGTGACGCGCTCCGCACATGCGGGGGCCCCGCGAGGCTCGTACTTCACCCTGTAGAGCTCCTCAGGGAAACCGTAGAAGTCGTAGATCATCCGGGGCCGGTCCGTGCAGGTGACGTAACTCCCCCGCGTCAGCCAGTGCGCCGAGATGACCATGATCGCATCCGGCCGGGGCAGGGAGGCGCCCAGGTCGGCAAGGCTCTTCGTGAACCCGTTCGAGAGCACCATGTTCATGGGCGACCCGTGCCCGATGAAGAGCACGGGCATCCTTCCTCTCCCCGAGGATCTGCTGCTGGTTTCCATCCGGGATCTCCCTGAGAGGAATGGGGGAAGAGCTATTTCTGCATATTCATGAAGGGGTGTTCGCGGAGTGCCCGCATGCGATGCGATGCGCCGGGACCCCCCGCCGTCCGCAAGTGTTATCCCTCTTCACCCATATCTCCCCGCCGTATGAACACGACACTCCACTACGGAGAGCGGTGCAATCGCCTTTTCGGCATCGACACGAGCGCCCCTGCACGGGCGGCCGACACGCTCGCGGGAGGGTTCCATGCCGTACCTTGACGTCGGGACCGAGAACTCGGGCGGCATCGGCCTCTACTACGAGGACCACGGCACGGGCCGGCCGGTGGTGCTGATCCACGGATGGCCGCTCTCGGGCGCCTCGTGGGAGCGGCAGGTCACGCCCCTGCTCGAGGCCGGGTACCGCGTGATCACCTACGATCGCAGGGGGTTCGGCGAGTCGGACCATCCTTCCGTCGGCTACGACTACGACACCCTCGCCGACGACCTGAACCTCCTGATGACCGAGCTCGATCTCCGCGATGCCGTCCTCGTCGGGTTCTCCATGGGTACGGGCGAGGTGGCGCGGTTCCTCGGCACCTACGGCTCCTGGAGGGTCGACCGGGCGGTCTTCATCGCCACGATCCCGCCGTTCCTGCTGAAGACGCGCGACAACCCCGAGGGCGTCGACGGCGCGGTCTTCGACGAGATCCGGCGGGCCATCGTCAATGACCGCCCGGCGTACCTGACGCGCTTCTTCGAGGACTTCTACAACCTCGACGTCTGGGGAGGCAGCCGCATCAGCGAGGAAGTCGTCCGGCTCAGCTGGGACGTCGCATCCGGCGCGTCGCCGATCGCGACGCTGGCGTGCGTGGGGACATGGATGACCGATTTCCGGGACGACCTCGCACGGATCGATGTCCCCGTCCTGGTAATCCACGGGGAGGAAGACCGCATCATGCCGATCAAGGCGACGGGCGACCGCCTCCACAAGGCCCTCGACGACAGCCGGTACGTCGTCATCAAGGGAGCGCCGCACGGCATGTGCTGGACCCACGCGGACGAGGTCAACCACGCGTTGCTCGAGTTCCTCGGCGAGTGCGCCCCGCCGGTGAACGTGCCCGTGGCGGCGCCGCAGTAATCACCCGAGGCGATAACGGAGCAGGGCGGCCACGCCGCCGAGGCCGTCGAGCCGTTCGCCCGGCTCGAACTCGGACGAGAGAACGGCCACGGTGGCGCCGAGTTGCTCGGCCGCTTCCATGAGGGTCTGGGCGGCGTGGTCGCGCAGGAGCCGGTCCACGACCAGCACCTGCTCGGCCGCGCCGTACTCGACGGCCCGACGGGTCTCCTTCATGCCGTACGCGACCGCCCCGTCGGTCGCGATCCTCCGGACCACCTCCTCCATCAGGGTCACCTCGCGCGCGAGCTCGGCGTCGCCTGCGAGCCGCTCGAGCACGCCCTGGCCGATCGCCTCCTGGACCGCGCCCTTCCCGATCCGCTTCGTCTCGGCGAGGGTCGTGCGGGCGCCGATGGCGGGAGCGCCCGCCCTGAGCCGGGCCGCGAACTCCTCCTTGACGAAGCCCGGACCGGCCACGACCAGCGGCCCCTCGACCTGGCTTAGGAGCTCGATCAGGCGGTCGTAGAACTCCTTGCGGCCGCCGCCCTCGTCGCCCTTGCCGCTCCCGGCCGTGACGCCGGCCACGAACTCGGGGCCGTACTGCCGGATCCGGTAGAGCTCGGCCTCGCCCTCCTCGAGCGCGAGGACGTGGACGAGCGACGCGGTGGAGGCCCGGACGGCCCGCTCGATCCGCTCGAAGTCCGAGGGCCGCCAGGTGCGGAGAACGGAGACTTCGTTCCCGGGCTCGAGGTTGAAGGTGTGGTACGCCCCGAGCTCGGGGCCGTACGTGATCGGCCCGGCGACGCGGAGGCGCGTGGTCGTCGCGTGGAACTCCACCCGCTCGGCCCGGAGCCCGAGCCGGACCGGCCGCTTCTCGGGCTTCTCCGGGCGGAGCTTGTCCGTCGGGACATCGACCGCGCGGAACGTGGTCGCGTAGACCAGCGCGCCCGGCGCGATCAGGTGGGAGAGGTGCCAGAGGTCGTCCAGGGTCTCGGGCGTAAAGCGGCACTCGCCGAAACCGCGGCGGAGCTCGCCGCACTCAGCCCGCATGGACCTCGGCGACCTCGGAGCCGCCGGGCGGCACGAAGCGTGCCACGGCCTCGGTGTTCAGCACGGCCTTTGCCGAGCGCCCGCCGTCGCCGCCGAGGTGCTCGCGGAGCGTCCGGAGCACCTGCCGCGCCGTGTCGTTCGGCTCGAACGGCCCCGGCCGGAGGAGAACGCGGACCTCGGACCGCGGCGCCACCGCCGACGGCGGGCCGCCGACAACGCCGGTCGGGCCGTACCCGATCGCGGCCGCGAGCGGCACCGACCGGAACCAGGTCCGCTCGCCGCGGACGATGAACGAGCCGCGCCCGACATACTCGCCGGCCTCGGGGGTCTTCGAGACCTGGTCCGGCCGGGCCGCGTACACGTCGGCCTCGAAGTGGCCCGCGCGCCAGGCCCCCGAGAACGTGGCCGCGAACTGCGCCACCTCGTCCATGCGTTCGGTCGGGCCCTTGACGATCACGACCGAGGCCCCGTGGACGTCCGCGTGGACGAAGGTGTCGTTCCCCTCCATGTAGCGCTTGACCAGCTCCTCGTTCTGGCCCGCGTCCCTCCCTCCGAGGACCAGCGCGCCGTCCGAGGTCTCGAACCAGCGGAACCGGTGGTACCAGCGCGGCTTCGCGCGCTTCGCGGCGATTGCGGCCTTCGGCGCGGCCTTCGGGGGGGCCGCGGCCATCGCCGCGAGGGCGCCGGCCCGCTTCTTCTTGAACTTCTTGGCCTGATCGTACAGCCGCTCGACGTTCTGCTCGACCGTCTCGTGGACGTACAGGGTCACGCGCTCCTCGAGGTCGACCTCGACCGAGGCCGTGGCCGGGTCGACCCGGACGATCCTCTTCGCGACCGGGTTGTCCGCGGTCTTGAGTACCTGCGCTATCTCCTGCCACGAGCGTGTCTGGCTCGCCGTCGCAAGTGTCGCGATCACCTCGGCCGCGAGCGTGTACTGCTCGTACACGACCTCGGCGAGGCGTTCGTACCGGGCGATCTTCTGCTCGAACCCGGCCACGGCCGTGACCTGCTGCCGTCGGATCCGCTCCTCGCGCGAGAGCTCCTCCTGCTTCACCACGGCCGCTTTCGGCGGGGCGAGCGGGTAGAGTGCCTCGAGTGCCTCGTCGAACGAGGGCAGGGTCGCCTCGACCTTCACGCCGGCGAGCGGGATCGGCCACGCCCCTTTCCCGGTAAGGACCGGTGCCGGGTGCTCGATCACGTCGCAAATGAGCGACTCGAGCGCGGCGTAGACCGGGGCCGGGTCGACGGCGTTCGCCATCGCGCTCCGGTCGACGCCCGCGCGGACGCAGACCTCCTCGGCGAACGGCCCGCCGAGCCGCAGGCCGACCGCGAGCGTCCGGACCAGGTCCCGGTCCGCCTCGGCGAGGAGGGACGCGAACGCGGCCGCATCGGGGATCGGCCCGGGCCGGTCCTTGAGCGTGTACTCGGCCCCGGGCACGACCTCGCGGTCGCGGAACCGGTGGTGCCAGAGCGGCTTGACGATCGTCCAGTCCGCGTCGCAGAGGACCACGTTCCCCTCGTCGAAGAGCTCGAAGACCAGGTGATAGCTCGTATCCTTCCGTCCGATCTCGAACGAGACGATCCGTTCGAGCCCGTGCTGCTCGACCGCGAGCACGCGCCCGCCCTCGAGGTGCTTCCTGAGCAGCATCGCGAACGACGACGGCAGCTTCGGGGGCTCGGGGGCTGTCCGGACGCGGTGGAGCCGCCGGCCCGACTCGACGAGGAGATGGTACCTCGCGTGCTCCTGGCCGTTCAGCCGAATCCCGAGCAGCTTCTGGTCGTATTGATAGACCTTCCCGATCCAGAGCGGCATGGCCCGCCGGAGGTCCGCGACCACGGCCAGCAGGTCCACGCCGCTCATCCCCTGTGCGGTCGCCATTAAATACCAAGATACATATGCCCTGACGCCTAAAAAATAGGTTCACTGGTGTCATGACGGAAACCACAGTCGATACGCCGAGATCAGGGCCCGGCGCCAAGGCCGAACGGGCCCGCTCCGACAAGCAGCAGGCCCATCTCCACCGGATCGAGCGGACGCTCGCGGCCTGCTTCCTCGGCATGATCGCCGGGGGGCTCTCGATCGTGCTCGGCGGGACGCCGGGCGCGAACATGGTCCAGCCGAACGCCCTCCTCGGGCTCGTCATCCTCGCGGCCGCGATCGTGGTTCAGCGTCACCTCTTCATCCTGCTCCGGATCGACACGCCCCCGCTCGCGACCAAGGACTGGATCTACCAGGGGTTCCTGACCTTCGCGCTCTGGTTCATCACGCAGACGATCCTGCTCACGACCTCCGCCCCCACCATCCTGTAGGTCGCCATGCGGATCGCCGTCGTTCATCGTGAGCGGTGCCACTCGCGAAAGTGCGGCACCGAGTGCATCTCCTACTGCCCGCGCGTCCGGACGGGGGACGAGACGGTCGTGCTCGGCGAGGACGGCCGGGCAATCATCTCGGAGGAGCTCTGCGTCGGCTGCGGGATCTGCATCAAGAAGTGCCCTTTCGACGCGATCGAGATCGTCTCCACGCCCGAGGAGCTCGAGCAGCCGACCCACCGGTACGGCCAGAACGGGTTCGTGCTCTACGGCCTGCCCACGCCGGTGGAGGGGAAGGTCACGGGCCTGCTGGGCCCGAACGGGATCGGAAAGTCGACCTCGGTCAAAATCCTCTCGGGAACGCTCCGGCCAAACCTGGGGATCTTCGACCGCGAGGTCGGCTGGGACGAGGTGCTGAAGGGCTACGCCGGGACCGAGCTCTTCGAGTACCTCTCCCGGGTCGCGAAGAAGCAGATGAAGGTCGCGGTCAAGCCGCAGTACATCGACCAGATCCCGAAGGTCTTCCAGGGGACGATCGCCGAGCTCCTGAAGTCCACGGACGAGCGCGGTGCACTCGCGGGGTACGTTGAGGCGCTCGGCCTCGGGCCGATCGTGGACCGGACCATCGGCACGCTCTCGGGGGGCGAGCTCCAGCGGGTCGCGGTGGCGGCCTGCCTCGCCCGCGAGGCCGACTTCTACTTCCTGGACGAGTGCACGCCGTTCCTCGACGTGTACCAGCGGATGGTCGTGGCCCGGCTCGTGCGCGAGCTTGCGACCCTGCGCCCGGTCGTGATCGTCGAGCACGACCTCGCGATCCTGGACATGCTCGCGGACACGGTCCACGTCGGGTACGGCACGCCCGCGGTCTTCGGCGTGATCACCCGGCCGAAGGGGGTCCGGGTCGGGATCAACCAGTACCTCGAGGGCTACCTGGCCGAGGAGAACGTCCGTTTCCGCGAGTACCCCGTCGTCTTCGAGAAGCGGGCGCATACGAAGGGGAGCAAGCGCCAGCTTCTCTTCACCTTCCCGCGGATGACGAAGTCGTACCCGTCCTTCCGTCTCGAGGTCACGGGCGGCGATGTCCGGCGCGGCGAGGTGCTCGGCGTGGTCGGCGCGAACGGGATCGGAAAGTCGACCTTTGCCCAGCTCCTGGCCGGGGTCCAGGCTCCTGACGGCGGTCCGCTGGCCGAGTCGGTGAAGATCTCGTACAAGCCGCAGTACCTCAAGGGCGACACCTCGGTCCCGGTCGAGTTCCTGCTCCGGGGCGTCACGAACCGCTTCGACTCGTCCCAGTTCCAGCACGACATCGTCGAACCGCTCGGGCTCAAGCCGCTCCTCCCGTCGCCGGTGGACACCCTCTCGGGCGGCGAGCTCCAGCGGGTCGCGATCGCGGCCTGCCTCGCCCGCGACGCCGACCTCTACATCCTGGACGAGCCGTCGGCCCACCTCGACGTGGAGCAGCGGGTCCGCGTAACCCGGCTGATTAAGCGCCACGCAGAGGGCCGCGAGGCCGGCGTGATGGTGATCGACCACGACATCTACCTCGTGGACATGGCCTCCGAGCGGATCCTCGTCTTCGAGGGCGAGCCCGGCGTGCGCGGCACGGCCGTGGGGCCGTTCGGGATGCGCGACGGGATGAACCGGTTCCTCGGGAACCTCGGGGTCACGTTCCGCCGCGACCAGACGGGCCGGCCGCGGATCAACAAGCCCGGGTCGTACCTCGACCGCGAGCAGAAGGCCAGCGGGGAATACTACT
>JADGNL010000213.1 GCA_017883495.1 Methanomicrobiales archaeon
GGGCTCGGCGTAGCCCAGTACGGCCACGAACGCCGGCGGCGCGATCCCGGCGAGCGCGGCGAGGACCTCGGGCTCCCGCGAGCTCGCCCGGACGAGAAAGACGCCGGTCGGATCCGAGACCCGCGCCGTCAGCCCTGCCGAGGCGTTTCCCTCGATGGCCGTGAGCGCGCCCACGAGGTAGACGAGGTGGACGCAGGCACCTGCCGGCGTGAGCAGGCAGTCCTGGCCCTCGAACCTGACGGTCTTCGTCGCCTTCTCCAGCTCGCCCGCAAAGACCCGCGCTGCCGCCTCCATGACCCTCGAATCCTCTCTGGTATTCTTAAATATATTGGCCCGGAGAGGCATTTAAAGCGACGATACTGGCAGGCGGAGCCCCGTTCGGTAACCGTTATCGGGTCTGGGGAAACGATGGAGGGACCGAAATACTGCGTGGTGAAGACGTCGAAAATGCCGATCCTTCGCGGCCGTCACGGTCGTGGCGACGGGCCACGGGTTCACGCCGTCGAACGAATGGCGCCGATCCGGTTGCAGTGGATCCGTTCCTCCCCGGTTCTCAGCGATTGAAAAAGAGGTCAGAGGTGGTCGAAGAGCCAGACGACATCGGCGAAGTCGATCCGGCCGTTCGCGTTGAGATCGAACGCGGCCGCAGGCTCGTTCGCCGCGATCCACGACATCTCGTTGAAGTACAGAACGACATCGGCGAAATCGCATCGGCCGTTCCCGTTCACGTCGTCGTACAGCCCGTCGGCGTTCGTGTCCGTCGGCAGACCGGTGCCATCGGGCACCGCCATGACGCCCGGCCGGACCCGGCCCGAGTCGGGGTCCGCCATCAGGGACGAGACATCGACGGCCTCGAAGGCGGAGCCGGGCACGCGCCCGAGCTCAGCGAGGCGATCGTTGTTCCACCGGGGGTCGGGCGCTCCCGAGAGGTACCAGGACGAGCCGTTGTCCGCGAGGATCATGCCGTACTCCTTCAGGGCCCGGAGCACCACCCGGACCTCCGGCGAGAAGGACGAGACGTCGAAGTCGGCCCGGAGGCGGAAGCGCTCGCCCATCGGCGGGTACCGTGCGGCCGTCAGGCTCGAGGCGTAGTGGCGCGCGGGCCAGACGTAGTTGCGGCGGGTCTGGGGGGCCGTGAACCGGATCGCGTGGGCGATCTCGCCGGCCGCGACCTCGTCGTAGCGGACGAGGCCGGGCAGGATCGGAAGGCCGGCCGCATCGGCCGAGGTGTACCCGTCGGGCCGGAGCGCATACGAGGCGAGGTCGAAGACCGCCCCCGAGCCGGCCCGCCACGAGCCGTCGGCCTGCTTCTCTGCAGCATACACCTCGTACAGGAGCCGGTGGTCTCGGTCGAGGACGAGGATGTGGTGGTCCGAGCCCCACTCGATCGGCGCGTCCGGCGGGATCGGGTACGGGCCGGGATCGCTCTCGTCGGCGTACTCGAACGTGACCGGGACCTTCGGCTGGGTGCCGGGCACGGTGACGAAGGGGATGCCGATCGGGCCGCCGTCCCAGAGGCCGGAGCCGAAGTCGGCGTGCACGGTGCGGGCGGCGCCGATCGTCGAGACATAGAGGGCGGAGTTCGGATCGACGGGCAGCGTGTCGACCCGGGCGTTCCAGATATGATCTCCTGGAAAGACTGGGACTCCGTCGATCGCCGGAGCGGCGCCGGCGGGGACGACCAGCAGGGCGGCGAGGAGCAGGAGAACGAGGGGAAGCTGGATTGCTGTCGCCTCGACCATGCTCGTGAGTATGGCGCCACGGCCGATGAGCCTGTCGATCGTGAGCCGCGCCGGTCCGCCGGTGAAGGGCCTGCCCGATCGCCGGAGACCGCGTGGTGAGTCCGATCAAAACCATTGACTCTCTCGAACGCCATAAGAGTATACACGCATGGAGACTGCCGACCACACCATCTGGATCGAGCGCTACCGGCCGGCCCGCCTCGCCGAGATCGTCGGCCAGGACGAGATCGTCGAGCGGCTCCAGAGCTACGTCCGGAGCGGGAGCCTCCCCCACCTCCTCTTCACCGGCCCGGCCGGCGTGGGTAAGACCACGGCCGCCGTCGCGCTCGCGCACGAGTTCTTCGGAGAGACCTGGCACATGAACTTCCGCGAGCTGAACGCCTCGGACGAGCGCGGGATCGACGTGGTCCGGAACCAGATCAAGGAGTTCGCCCGGACATCCCCCCTCGGCGGGGCCGAGTTCAAGGTCCTCTTCCTCGACGAGGCCGACGCCCTCACCACGGACGCGCAGGCCGCGCTGCGGCGGACGATGGAGACGTACGCCCGCACCTGCAGGTTCATTCTCTCCTGCAACTACTCGTCCAAGATCATCGACCCCATCCAGAGCCGGTGCGCCATCTACCGCTTCCGGCCGCTCACGCAGGCCGCCATCGGCGAAGAGATCCGGCGGATCGCCAAGGCCGAGGGGCTCAAGGTGACAAAGGGCGCGATCGAGGCGATCGCGTACGTCGCGCAGGGAGACATGCGCCGCGCCATTAACGCGCTCCAGGGGGCCGCGATGGTCTCGGACGAGGTCGACGAGTCCATGGTCTACGCGAGCACGGCCACGGCCCGCCCCGACGAGATCAACGAGCTCCTCCGCCTCGTGGTGGCCGGCGAGTTCGAGCCGGCCGAGGGGCTCCTCCGCGAGCTGATGTACGACCGCGGGATCGCGCCGGGAGAGCTGCTCGGGCAGTGTTACCGGGCGCTTGTCAAACTGCCGATGCTGCGCGAACTCA
>JADGNL010000031.1 GCA_017883495.1 Methanomicrobiales archaeon
GGCCCGACGCGATCGATGGTCTCAAGCGAGGCCGCCAGGATGGCGGTCTCAGCCCGATCGAGTGATGACGAGATGTAGATATCTCCCCTCGTCTCGCCCTTCTTACTAGTGATCTGGACGTCTATTCTACCTACACGTCCAGTTCGTTGCAGATCTCGCAGATCGAGGTCTTCGCCGAGCAACCCTTCAGTCTGGCCAAAGATGGCCCCAACTACATCAGGTTTCTCGACCACCCCCTCTGCCTGCAAGGTAAGGTGAATGAGATACTTGGTCGTGTCAGGTGAATACACGTGATCACACCCCCATGTCGTCTGCCGGGAACTGACCGCTTGAACATAGGTACTCTATTATATATACAGAACCGCTACTTAAATACGCACCCCGCTTCAATCTGGACGGATACAGCAGGGCCGCGCGCGGGTTGCTCGCGCCCGAAACACGGGACCGACGATCCGCACTCGTTTTCGGAACGGCGGCCATTCCTTTCCCTTTCGGTGGTTGATCCGGTCCCCATTGCGAGGGCATTTATAGCTGGCAAGCAAGATCCACTATGATAATCGGGCGGTACGCTTTCCGCCGTCCCGCGCCCTTCCCCACGGGAGATGCACCGTGAGACCGTTCATGAAATCTGTCCTCCTCCTCTTCGCCGTCTTCGGCCTCTGCTTCTGCGTCGTTCAGGCGGCTGCTCCGGCCACGACGTGGGGTGCGTCACCGGTCGTCAAGGCCTCCTCCTCACCGGTGGTGACGCAATCGACTCTCCCGACGGTGGCCGGCGTGTCCGCCGGTATCACCTCCACGGCCGTCTCGAAGGCCGCAACGCAAACCTCCCGATCCACGACATCGCCAACTGTCCGCACGACGACCGCACGCCCCGCGACGACCACCGCGGCCCCGCCGACGAAGGCGACAACTCCCCAGCCAACGGCGACACCGACGGCCGTCGCGAGCGCAACGACGGAGGAGACCCCTGCCCCGACCGGCGAACAGAACCGGACGGTGCCCTCGCCCACGGACACGTCGAACACCACGCTCCCCACGCCCTGGCCGAATGCTACGACGTACGAGTACTACCCGACAGAATACCGAACGCAGGACATTGACCCGGGGATGACGCCCTACTCCGGCCCGACTCTGCTGGAAACCGCCGAACCGACTCCGACCTGGGAGGCCCCGGTAAACCTCACGAATGCGACCCCGACAGACCCTCAGATAGTGATGCCGTATTTCACGGCAGCGGTGGCCGAGTCGCCGACGTTCGAGATGCCGCCCGGCGCTTACGGCGTCGAGTCGATCCCGAGCCCCACCGAGACCGCGGCGCCGTTTCCGATCTCCGGGCCTCAGGATGCCGCGGGCTCATCGTTTCTGCCGCGATGGCTGAGTTATCTGCTCTTCATCTTCCTCGGAATCTCGGGCGTGGCCGGCCTTGCACTGGCAGGAACGTACATGGGCTCCAGGTCGGCAGACGATCCCGTTATCACGTCCGCCTTACCCCGTTCCGTCCCCTCCCGTGCGAGAGAGGCGCGCCTGCTTCAGCCCGGCGCGCCCGAGCCAACGATGGAACAGCAGATATTGATCGACCGGATCGCCGGGTTTGCGCCGCAATCGATGCATGTCGAGCGCCTCGGGCGCAACCTGCTGCGGCTCGAGCAGGTCGCGCAGGTCAATGTACAGGACCGCTCCGTCCGGCTCGGTCGGCTGCTCATCTTCTCCGCCATCCAGTCGGCCCCGGTGCCCGCGCCGGCAACGGACTGGGCTCGGGCGCACGGATTCCGCATCCTCGCTGCCGACGGCTCCGGCATGGCCCTCGTGATGCCGGCTCTCTCGAACGGTGGTCGCAGCGTCCTCGGCGTTCTCCCCGTAGGTGAGATGGTCGATGGCGCAAGTCCGGTCCCGATGCCAGTCCTGCTGACGGAGGGCGAGCGGGATGCACGGTCCCGCCCGGCCTCTCGGGCAGGCGCGGGCGTTCTCTAGGTCGAGCGATCCGCGGATAGGATCTAGAGCTCGACCCGCGTCACCACGCCGTGAATTCGGTTCGCCGGCAGTTTGTAGAACTGGACGAACGACGGGGAGAGCCTTTTGATCAGGGCGAAGACCTTCCAGATGATGTTCGTCGAGACGATCTCGTCGAGGCCGTAGAAGATCGTCTTCTCGTGGATACCGGCCTCCCTGAAGATCGCGACCACGTCGAGCATCTCGAGGTAGCCCGAACGCACCTCAAAGAGCCGGATGCCCGGCGCAGGGCTCTTTCTGAACTCCCACGAGATCCCGAACGGACGGTCGAGGGTCCGGATCGAGACGAGGACGTTGTCCTCGTAGATGATATTGTTCTCGAAGACGGTCAGGCCGACATACGGCGGTACCTGTTGAAAGTCGCGCGCGAAGAAGAGCGCTGTCCCCTCGATCTTCGGCTTGGCTCCGTAGACCTCCCGGAACTCATTCAGGAACCGTTGGAACGGGATCGGCTGGAGATGCCGGTAGATCCGCTTCTGGCCGAAGTGAAAGATCACGATGATCGAGAACGGGACCGCGGCGAGGACGAGGGACCAGTAGGCCCCCGCGGGCAGCTTGGCCAGGCTCGCGAGCAGGAACGCGATATCGATCATCGTGATCCCCCCGGCGACGAGGGCCTTACCGCGGTGGCCCCGAAGGAAGAGGATGCTCGTGATCAGGGTGCCGGTCAGGGCCATGTCACCGGTGACGGCGAGGCCGTACGCGGCCGCGAGGTTCGAGGAGCCCCTGAAGACGACCATCACGAGGAGGACGGCCACGAGCAGGAGCCAGTTGACGATGTCGATGTAGATCTGCGACCGGAGCTCGCTCGAGGTGTAATCGATCTTCAGAATCGGGAGGATCCGGGTCGTGATCCCCTGATAGACGATCGAGAAGATCCCGCTGATCATCGCCTGCGACGCGATCACCGTCGCGGCGATCGAGAGGATGAGGAGGGGTATGTAGACGAGCGGGGCCTGGGCGTAAAACATCTCGAAGAGGAGGTTGCCCGACTGCTGGTGCCGGAGCAGAAAGGCTCCCTGTCCGAGGTAGTTGATCACGAGTGCCACGAAGACGAACGCCCACGCCCGCCGGATCGGGGCGCGCCCGAGGTGGCCCATATCGGCGTAGAGGGCTTCGCCTCCGGTTGCGCAGAGGATCACCGAAGAGAGGACGAAGAACCCCGCGATCCCGTGGCCGCCGAGGAAGGCGAGACCGGCGAGCGGGTTGAATGCGCCGACCATGAACGGGGCCTGGACGAGCGAGACGAGGCCGGAGAGGGTCAGCGCCACGAACCAGACCACCATGATCGGTCCGAACGTGAACGCGACGCGCTCTGTGCCGCGGCGCTGGAAGGAGAAGAGGAGTACGGCGATGACGGCGGCGATCAGGATGAGCGTGCCCTGGGCCAACCCCGCAAGGCCAGGGATCAGCTCCAGCCCCTCGACGGCCGAGAGAATGCTGATGGCCGGCGTGATCACGCCGTCGCCCATCAACAGCGAGATGCCGAGAATGGTAACGAGCGTGACGAAACTCGCGGTTCGCCCTTTCTTGAGGAGGGGGACGAGAAGCTCGCGGAGCACGATGGTCCCGCCTTCTCCCTTCTTGCCGAGGCTCATGGCGAGCCACGCGTACTGGCCCGTGATGATCAGGATGAGCGTCCAGATGATCAGCGAGAGGACGCCGAGGATGTTCTGCTCTGTCGGCGGCGTGGTGAGGAAGATGACGGCCAGCGTGTAGATCGGGCTCGTGCCGATATCGCCGAAGACCAGTCCCATCGATTTGACGACACTCCCGACGTTCGCCTCGTGGTCGCTCTCCGCCGACTGCTCGGTCTCGGCCCTCCGGGCTGCGAGCCGGCCGTCATCACTCCCTCCTTTCATTTCCTCCGTACCCAATGCCCGGCCGGCTAATAATGCTCGGCACGAGGGGCGCGATGGAGTCGCGGGCATGGCAACGGCCTGTGCCGCACCTGCTCGACCGGGAGGGGGAAATGACCCTCCGGAAGCCGGCATCCGGACGGACAGATACCGAATCCAATATTTTACCCGGATATACGGGCCGCATGGACATGAAATGACGCTCCGCCCATCCATTTTCTCCGAATTCCCCGGATGCGTTTGAGAAGGTTTTTAAAGAAGGAATGCTGATTTTTGAGAGGTATCTTACTGCTGTATCATGCGTAATGAACCATTACGAGTAGGTGAATTCATGAGATTTACGAAGCATCTGGCACTGTTCTTCATGCTCTCCCTCGCAGTCGTTGGACTGGCGAGCGCGGCGGGCGTGGGAACATTTTCTCTCGAGCAGACAAAGTCTGCCGACGTGGGCCAGATCGGCGTTTCAACCCTTTACATGGACAACACGTGGCAGCCGCCGGCTGACGACGTGTGGATCAGTGTAAAGTGGGACGGCGCCGTTCTTGGCTACGTCAGCACTGACTGGAAGATCGGTCACTCCCAAGGGGCGGAGCTGAACGGCACGAACGAACTGGTCCTCAAGTATGCGGACCTGACACAGAAGTTTGGCAACGGCAAGATCGCCGTCGCGGACCTCAA
>JADGNL010000214.1 GCA_017883495.1 Methanomicrobiales archaeon
CCCGCCGAGATTGGTATCGGTCCAGACCAGCTTTTGGCCCGAGATCCACGGGCCCGTCTGGGTAAGCGAGTCCTGGTAGGCCTGCCTCGGCCGGTTCGTACCATCGATGTACTCGTAGAAGATCCGTCCCACCTCCGACAATCCGGCCGCCTTCTCGACCCACGTTACGACCACGACACCGTCGTCGTCCGAGATCGCGGGGCTGCATTCGTACCCGCCAAAGGTGGCATCCAGCAGGTTCAGCCGTACGGGCTCGCCCCCCGCCTCGAGGTCGAGCAGGTAGATGTCCGGGTTCTCGCGCTGCACCTGGCTGTTCCGGTAGTCCTCCCAGACGACGTACCGGCCCGCGATCTGCGGGTACATCTGATCGCTCGGGTCGTCGGTCAGCCGCCGCGTCTGGCCGGTCGTGCCGTTGTAGAGATAGATGTCCCAGTTCCCGTTCTGGTTGTCCTGCCAGACCACGTTTGTCCCCGAGATTGCGGGGCATTGGTGGTCAAAAACGTTGTTCGTGAGCCGGAGCTCCCAGGCGCTCGCAGCACCGGGCAGGAGCAGCAGCGCGGCCAGGAAAATGACGAAAACGGGGTGGAAACGGGGCGACATTGACGGGATCACCAGTCTGATTGATCCTTTTGAGCCTTTACCTATATGTAACGGCGGTCGTTACACAGCCGCGGAGCGCACCCTTTTCATATAGGAGCGCGAACCGGATCTGATCGCTCCATGCCCGTCGCCGTGATTCCGTTCCGGCCGGTCAACCCGAAGACCCGGCTCTCGGAGCTCCTCTCTCAGTCCGAGCGCGAGACCTTCGCCCGGGCCATGCTCGCCGACGTGGTCGGCGCCGTCCGGGCCGCGGGACTCGAGCCATTGATTCTCAGCACCCACCCGTACGACTGCCCCGGCGTCGAGGTCCGGGTCGCACCCGTCGGCCTCTCGGACGCGCTCAACGCCCTGCTCCCGACCCTCGACGGGCCCGTACTCGTGATCATGGCCGATCTGCCCCTCGTCACCCCCGAGGCGGTCCAGCGGCTCGTCGGCGCGGCCGCCGACGTCGCGATTGCCCCGGGGCGAGGCGGGGGCACCAACGCCATCCATATCCGCGACACGACGCAGTTCCACGTCGACTACTATGAGATCTCGGTCAGCAAGCACCTGGCGATCGCGGCCGCGGCCGAGCTCTCGGTCGAGGTCGTCGACTCGTTCCGGCTCTACCTCGACCTCGACGAGGAGGAGGACCTCGTCGATCTCCTGATCCACGGCGACGGGCAGGCCCGCGCCTGTCTCGAGTCGCTCGGGATCCGCCTTGTGGTCACGCGGGGTCGGGTCGGCCTCGAGCACCGCCCCGCACTTCACGAGGTGCCCGTCCGGCAACGGAAGGCGACCGGCACGGCCGGCCGATGACCGAAACATTCAGTACGGCGGAAGGACGATAGAGGGCGGATGGCTGACGAGGTGATCCGGGTCGCGGGGCTCACCCACCGGTTCGACGAGCTCGTCGCGGTCGACGGGGTCTCCTTCTCGGTCTCGGCCGGCGAGGTCTTCTCGTTTCTCGGCCCGAACGGCGCGGGCAAGTCGACCGTGATCAACGTCCTGACCACCCTCCTGCCCATGCAGGACGGCGAGGTCGTGATCGCGGGCCGCGACCTCCGGACCGAGCCCGACCATGTCCGGGAGGCGATCGGGATCGTCTTCCAGGAGGTGACCCTCGACCGCGACATGACCGTGGCCGAGACACTCGAGTTCCACGGGCGCCTCTACGGCCTCCCGCGCGAGGAGCGGCGGACCCGCATCGACGAACTGGTCGCGCTCGTCGAGCTCGAAGCGAAGCACGACACTCTGATCAAGTACCTCTCCGGCGGGATGAAGCGCCGCCTGGAGATCGCGCGCGGACTGATGACCCGCCCGACCGTGCTCTTCCTCGACGAGCCGACGATCGGGCTCGACCCGCAGACGCGGGCCCGGATGTGGGACTACCTCCGCCAGGTCAACCGGGAGGGAACCACGATCTTTCTCACAACCCATTACATGGACGAAGCCGACCAGCTCTCGAACCGGATCGCGATCATCGACTACGGCCGGATCGTCGCCGAGGGCCGGCCGTACGAGCTCAAGAACGCGCTCGGTCAGGACCTGATCTACCTGGAGACGGCCGATAACGCCCGGGCCCGGGCCGTGCTCGAGGGGACGCCGAACGTGGGCGCGATCCACGAGAAGGGTGGCGGCCTCCTCGTGATGGTCGCGGACGACGGCACGCGGGTCCTGCCGCACATGCTCGACGCCCTCCGGACAGAGAATGTCGCGGTGACCGGGATCAACATGAAGAAGCCCTCCATGGACGATGTCTTCATCCATTACACGGGCCGGGAGCTGCGCGACGAACGGGCCGAGAACGTGGCCACGGCCGTCAACCGCGCGGGGAGGCACTGATGGCCGACCGGCGGTTCCTGACGATCTACTGGCGCGACATGCTCCGGTACGTCAGGTTCAGGGCGCTCCTCTTCTCGTCGCTGGTCCAGCCGGCCCTCTGGCTCGCGTTCTTCGGGATCGCGATCTCAAGCAGCTTCGACGCCCTCGGAGCACAGCTCCCGGTCGTGCCGGGCATCCCGCGCATCGGGTACCTGACCTACATGTGCGCGGGCGTGATCGCGATGACCACGCTCTTCACGAGCCTCTTCGGCGGCATGAGCCTCCTCTTCGACAAGAACTGGGGCCTCCTCCGCGAGGTGATGGCCGCGCCCATGAGCCGCTCGAACATCGTGCTCGGCATCGGCCTCTCGGGGATCACCAAGTCCTGCATCCAGGCCGGGATCATCCTCGTCTTCGGCCTCCTGCTCGGCGTCAAATTCTTCGCCGGCTACGATCCCCTCCATACGATAATCGCGATCGTCGGGATCCTGGTCTTCGTCTCGATCTTCGCGCTCGGCTTCGTCTTCCTCTCCGCCGCGATCGCGATCACGATGGAGTCGCCCGAGGGGATGCAGGGGGTCATGACCCTGCTGACCATGCCGATCTTCTTCGCCTCGAACGCGCTCTATCCGACGCAGGCGTTCCCCCCCGCCCTTCAGGCCGTCTCCGTCGTCAACCCGCTCACGCACCTGGTGACCGGGATCCGCTACTTCGCGATCGGCCCCGAGTTCTCGGCGATCGGCCAGACCTTCTCCTATTCCGTCGCCGACATCGCAATCTCGTTCGGCGTGCTCTGCCTCTTTGCCGCCCTCACCTTCGTCCTCGCCCTCTACCGGGTCCGGAATGCCCGCGTGACCTAGGCGAGCGCCTCGAGGGCCGCGACGACGGCCGCGGTCCGGCGCTCGATCACGCGGACCGCCTTCGGCTGCTCGTTCATGCCGCAGTGGGCGAGGTCGTTGCGGAGCTCGCCGATCGCCTGCCAGACCGACGCGATCCCGTCCGCGTCGGGGAGGGCCTCGAACCGGTCGGAGAGCGCCGTGGCGTCGTGCGGCCGGTGCTGCCGGGCGAGCATCGCGCCGGTCGCGGTCCTCCCGACGGTCTCGCGCACCTGCCAGTCGAGCCAGCGCCCGGGCGGGCACCCGAGGCGGAGGACGAGCAGGTTCACGAGCCACTCGCGCCCGAGCTCGACCGCCTGGAGCACGAGCCCGTGGTCGAGCTGGTACCGCACGAGGGCCCGCTGCCGCCGGAGCAGGTCGCCGTCGAGGACCGGCGCCTCGTCCGCGAGCGGGGCGAGCCGGCCGATCTGCTCGACCAGCGGCCGGAGCGCCGGGAGATCGGCGGCGACCTCGCCCTCGACCAGGTCGAGGCGGGACCGGAGGAGGTGGGCGGCGAGGAACGCCTCGGTGGGCCGGGCGAGCCGGACGGCCGAGGCGAACCGGGCCAGGTTGTTCGCGAACGGCTTGAGCTGCCGCGGCGGCGGGTCCCGCTGCTGTCGATGGGCCCGGTCCTGAATCCCGGCGAAGAGCGCGGCGAGCGCGCCCGCGTCCAGGTACCGGAGGAACCCCTGGACCGCGCCGACCCAGTCGAGCACCTCGACGAACGGGGTCAGGTCGTGGACCGGCAGCTCGGTCGCGGCCCGCCCGGGCCGGGCGCCGTAGAAGACCCGCTCGATCCGCACACCCTTCAGCTCGCGGAGGTACGGGAGGGCGAGAAAGACCACGAACGGGAGCGGCCCCGAGGCATGGGTCAGGTCCACGATCAACCCCTCGCCCTCTGTCACGGCGCCGCAGATGGCCTCGAAGCAGGCCCAGAGGCCGGCCTCCGAGTCGCAGTCCGGGAGCGGGACCACGGTCTCGTCGCCGGGCCCGGTCTCGCCCGGGGCGAAGACCACCATCTCCTCGGGCTCGAAGAGCATGACCAGGGCGCCCGCGACGGTCATCGCCGTGCAGGCCCGGTCGTCGCAGACCCAGACCGTCGCCCCCGGTGCGCCCTCGGGCGGCGCGAAGGTCAGGAGCTTCGTCATCGGCGAGCGCAGGGGATACAGAGCCGCCGCCCGTCGCGCTCGACGACGCGGTGCTCGGAGACGGACTCGCCGCAGGCGTCGCAGGTGACGGAGCGGTGGATCTGCGCCGGCTCGGGCGCCTTGCCCTCGATCGGGGTGACGACGAAGAGGTCGTCGGCCGGCGCCGCGAGGATCGCGTCGCAGACGGCGCGGAGGCGGCGCTCGTACTCGTCGCGCTCCTCCGGAGTCGCGGCCCCGCCCTGGACGCGGTCGCGGAGCGCGCCGAAGTCCGGGTCGAACCGTGCCGTCGAGAAGTCCGGCCGCGTGGCCACGCGGACGCCGCGCCCGCTCGCCCGGTCGTAGAGCGTGTAGACGTGCTTGCCGTAGTCGAGGAAGCGGAGGTTGCCCTTGCCGAAGGTGCAGCCGGTCCTCACCTGGAGTCCGTCCACGCCGCAGGCGTCGTTCTCGACGACCGCGACGACCTCCTCGTCGCCGGCGGGGTCGGCGCCGAGCGCCGCGAGCCCGACGCCCGCGGCCCGATAGCCGAGCGCGAGCCCGGGGCAGCGGTGACCGTGGAACGAGACCGCGTCCTCGAAGGAGTGTGTACCGGTCATTGACTCATCAAGGGCGGGGGAAGGAAAAAAGATGAGGGCCTAGATCGCGACGGGCGCGGCGGACGGTGCCGGCGAGAACGCCAGGACGATCCGCTCGATGCCGAAGACGATCGCGTAGATGCCGAGCGCCCAGATCAGGACGACGGACCCGGCGATGGGCTGCGTCAGGATGTACAGGCCGACGATGACGCCGAGAACCCCCGAGATCAGCGTGAGCCACCAGTACGGGACACCGCGGCCGGCGATCCCGATGAAGATCTGGAAGAGCCCCAGGACGAACGCCCAGATCCCGATCAGCAGGGCGATGGCGATCACGAACCCGGTCGGGTTCCAGAGCGCGAGGATGCCGAGGATCAGGGTCACGACGGCGCCCGCGATCAGGATCCAGCGCATGGACCCCGCCTCGGGGCCGACCACGATCCCGCCGAAGAGCAGGACGAGCGCCTCGATGATCGCGAAGATGGCGAAGAACAGGACGAGGGAGACGAGCATCACGCCGGGCATCGCGAAGGCGAAGAGCCCGAAGAGGATTGC
>JADGNL010000215.1 GCA_017883495.1 Methanomicrobiales archaeon
GCGCACGACCGGAGAACGTCGCCGGCCAGGCAGTGCACCTCGTCATCCCCGGCGCCCCGTGCGTGGGTCATCACGAGTCCGAGGCCGTCGCCGCAGCGGGTGACGAACGAGTCGATAAGGAGCCCGCCCTCCTGCTCCCGCAGACGCTTCGCCGCCTCCTCGAGCAGGCGCGGGTGGGCACGGAATGGACCGGGAAAGGACCCGACCCCGGCCCCGATAACGGAAATGGTGGTCTTCATCCCCTCACGGAGGAGTAGTTTCCGCACAGCGGGTCTTCACCGTTTCCCTGCGGTTCGAAGAAAAAGAACAAGGAAGGCCCGGCTCAAGTGCGCCCTATCGGCAGCAGGAGGTGACCCGGCAGATGATGGACCGGCTGCCGATGTAGATCGGGACCTTCTGGTGAACCTGATCGGGCTGGACCTCGAGCAGGAGTCGCTCGCCGTCCGTGCAGACGCCGCCCGCCTCGTGCGCCAGGAACCCCATCGGGTTCGCCTCGAAGAGGAGGCGGAGCTTCCCCTCCTTGCCCGGCACGCACGGGTAGCAGTAGACCCCGCCGTAGGTGAGGATCTGGTGGAAGTCGGCGACGAACGCGCCCGAGTACCGGAGCTTGCCGCCGTCCTGCTGGATTCCCTCGATGAACCGGCAGTGCGCGTCGGTCCAGGTCGGTTTCGCGCCGCCCGAGCCGTAGAGCTTCCCCTCGGGCATCCGGACGTTCTCTTGCAGCATGCGGTACTGGCCGTCGTCGGACAGCGCGAAGACCTGGACCCCCTCGCCGACGGAGAGGGTCAGCGTGGTCATCGGGCCGTAGAGCAGGTAGAACGCGGCCTTGAGCCGTTCCCCCGGCTGCAGAACGGACCCGTCGTAGATCCCGACGATCGTACCGACGGCCAGGTTGACCTTGACGAGCGAGGATCCGTCGAGCGGGTCCATGACGATGCCGAGCGATCCCCGGGCGTTCGGGAACCGAACGATCTCCTCCTGCTCTTCCGAGGCGAGCTCGGCCACGAGCCCCGAGGCTCCGATAACCCGGGTCAGATGCCTGTCGGCCCAGATGTCCATTGCGGCCTGTTCCTCGCCCGAGGTGTTCTCGGTCCCGACGTATGCCTGGTTCGTGATGAACGCGGCCCGGATCGGCGCGGCCTGGTCCGCTATCAACTCGATCAGATCTTTGATGTCTTCGGACGCAGCCGTACCGTCGAGATACTCCCGGAGCGTGACCATGCAGGCCTCACGCGGTAGGGGCCGCGAGGAGGCTGCTGGCCTCCTCGACGGTCTTCCCCTCGACCGTGATCGCGTAGATCGCGTTGCACATGGCGACAGCGGCCGCGAGCGACTTCTGGTGAACGTTCCGGCCGGTCGCGTTGCCGGAGGCGCACCCGATGTTGATCTGGTCGTAGAGCCCCGTGAGGAACTTCCGTTCGTCCGTGGACGAGCCCCCTGCGCAGACGACCTTGGTCCGGCCCGCAGCCTTCGTCGCCTCGCAGAGGAGCAGGGCCGGGTCCGAGCCCTCCTTCTTGGGCGCGTTCACCTTGACGAAGTCCGCGCCGAGGGCCGCAGCCACCCCGGCCGCCCCGGCGATCAGGTGCGGATCCTTCTCGTCCTTGACTGCAACGCCCCGCGGGTAGATCCAGAGCACGACCAGGAGCCCCTCGTTGTGGGCCTCGTAGATCGCCTCGGCCGCCTCGCGGAGCATCTGGGGCTCGAACGTCGAGCCGAGGTAGATGGTATATCCGACGGCCGCGATCTTCAGTCCCGTGCGGTCGCGGAACTTCGCGACCTGCTTGACCGTCCAGAGGGCGCCCGATAACGGATCCTGCTGGGCCGTCTTGACGAGGTGCGTCTTGGAGTTGAGCTTGACCAGGTACGGGACCTTCGGGTAGTCCATGCCGTACCGGGCGATGAGGCCGAGCTGGGTCGCGAAGACCCCGATCCGGGCCTGGGCCGCGATCCTGAATAGGTGCTCGGGGTCGGCGTCGTCCTCGTGGATCCCCTCACCATAGAAGTCGTCGTTGAGGTGCTCGACCTTCTGGTCGCCGGCAAAGAGCATCAGCCGCCCGCTGTCGTGGGTGATCAGCCGATAGTTCTCGATGTAGGTCTCTCGAGCCTTCGACGGGACGTCGCAGGGCACGAAGATCTGCTCCTTATCCTTTTCCTTCACGATAATCAACCTCCTCTTTACTATCACTATGCGTCGATCGTGGTAATCATCGATTGCATCAACGGATGGGGACAAGAATGTGTCGTTTCGATGTCCACAGGTTGCGTTAATGACTGCGATCACCTCCCGGTACTCGATCCTCTTGTCCCCGTCAGGATTGCTATGCCGGGGAGGTTACGGGCTAAGAGTTCCGGTCGCGCCCGGAGGAGCTAACCTCCCTCATTGCTGGGGCATGAAGGGCGAGGATCAGAAGAAGATCTTCGCCATGTTGAAGAGGTCCATGTCGACCGTCTTCAGGCGGCAGACGTCGGCGAGCGGAACGGGGACGATCCGGTCCCCCTGCTGGGCCACCATGACGCCGAAGTTTCCCTCGGCGATCTGCTCGATCGCCGTGACCCCGAACCGCGAGGCGAGAACGCGGTCGTGTGCCGTGGGCGATCCCCCCCGCTGCACGTGCCCGAGGACGGTCACCCGCGTCTCCACGCCGAGCCGGCGCTCGAGCTCCCTGCCGAGGAGCTGGCCGATCCCCCCGAGCTGTTCGTGGCCGAACTCGTCGACCCGTTCGGATGCCGTCACCGCCTCCTTCATCTCCTTCGGTTTCGCGCCCTCGGCCACGACGACGATCGAGAACGTCTTGCCGCGGTTGAACCGGCCCCGGAGGCTGTCGCAGACCTCGTCGAAGTCGAACGGGACCTCGGGGATGAGAATCTGGTCGGCACCGCCGGCAATGCCGGAGAAGGTCGCGATCCAGCCCGCGTGGCGCCCCATCACCTCGAGCACCATGATCCGCTGGTGGGACTCGGCTGTCGTGTGGAGGCGGTCGATGGCGTCCGTGACGATCGAGACGGCGGTGTCGAACCCGAAGGTGTAATCGGTGCAGGAGAGGTCGTTGTCGATGGTCTTCGGAATCCCGATCACCCGGATGCCCATCTCGTGCAGGCGGGCGGCGACGCTGAGGGTGTCGTCCCCGCCGATCGCGATCAGGACGTCGATCCCGAACTTTTCGAGGTGCATCAGCATCCGGGCGACGTCCTCCTCGTCCTTGAACGGGTTGGTCCGGGACGTGCCGAGGATGGTCCCCCCCTTGGGCAGGATCCCGGTGACCGAACAGTCCGTGAGGGGTTCGACTTTGCCCTCGACGATGCCCTTCCAGCCGTTCCGGATCCCAATCACGGAGTAGTTGTGCCGGTGAGCGGTCTTGACGACCGCCCGGATGACCGCGTTCAGCCCGGGGCAGTCTCCACCGCCGGTCAGCACGCCGATGGACCGGATCGGGCGTCGTTCAAACTCGTTCATATCTCCCTCCTCCCAGTCGGACCTGATATACCATCCTGTTGCCGGATCATCGGTCCGGCAACGCGGCCACACCGGGCAGGGTCTCCCCCGAGAGGAACTCGAGCGTGGCCCCGCCCCCGGTCGAGACGTGCGACATCCGGTCGGCAACGCCGAACCTGGTCACGGCCTCGACCGTCGAACCGCCCCCGACGACGGTGACCGCGTCGAGATCGGCGAGCGCGGTGGCAATCGCGCGCGTGCCCTCCGCGAAGGTCGGGTTCTCGAAGACACCCATCGGCCCGCTCCAGATCACGGTCCGGCAGGTCGCGAGCACGCGCGAGTACTCCGCGATCGTCGCCGGCCCGATATCCGCAATCACCCACCCGTCAGGGATCGCGTCGGCCGCAACTGTCCGCACGGCGCCGTTTCCCTCCAGGCTCTCCGCGATGACCACGTCCGTGGGCAGAAGCAGGCGGACGCCGCGCGCCTCCGCCTGCGTCGTGAGCTCGCGGACGTAGTCGAGCAAGCCCTCCTCGACCCGCGAGCTCCCGACGCCGTATCCCCGGCTGCGGTAAGCGGTAGCCACCATTCCCCCCCCGATGAGCAGGACGTCCACCAGGGGGACGATGTTCTTCAGGACGCCGAGTTTGCTGCTCAGCTTCGCGCCCCCGATCACCGCCGCAAAGGGGCGTTCGGGATGCTCAAGAAGGCCCCCGAGCGTCTCGATCTCGCGCTGCATCAGGCAGCCGGCCGCCGCCGGGAGGAGGCGCGGCACGCCCACGATGGACGCGTGTGCCCGGTGGCTCGAGCCGAACGCGTCGTTGACGTAGA
>JADGNL010000032.1 GCA_017883495.1 Methanomicrobiales archaeon
GAGGGAGCGGAGTAGACGCCCCCTCATAGGAGCCCGGTCCGGGTCCAGTCCGAGAGGTGGGTCGTCCTGTCGGGGTGGTCGATCCGGCAGCGGGAGATATCGAGCCGACCGGTCTCGTACCCGTGGGCCCGCATCACCTCGACCAGCCGTGGATATTTCCCCGTGCGGCAGAGGTTCTGGTGAAGCCGGTGCATGGTCGACTTCGCGCCGTAGCAGCGCGGTGCATCGGCCCAGGCGACGCCGGTGGTGAGTACGTAGAGAACGCCGGTGAAGAGCCGGCGGAGATCGGCCCGGCGGCCGCCGTGCGGCGACCGGACCGGGAGGATCTGCCGGAGCTCCTCCCAGAGCCGATCGTCGGGCTCCCGGAATGGCATGCACCGGAATACGCGCCGAAAAAGAAAAGGGTGTCGGCAGCCTAGCCGGCCCGGGGTCGCCGCCCGACCGCCCGGAACGTGGTCATCGCGAAGAGGAGGTTCCCCTCCGCATCCGCATCCCGGAGAGCGTCCAGAAGCGCGGCCCGTTCGTCCGCGCCGATCGCCCCGTCCGCGACCGCGCCGTCCAGGAACGGCCCGAGGTTCATGGCCTTCAGCACGGTCGAAAGATCGTGGAGCACGACCGTCGCGGGCTCGACCCGGACCTCCACGAGTCCGGCCTCGCGAAGGTACCGCCCGAGCTTCCGGCCGGTCCAGCCGTCGGGAAACCCCGCGGTGCACTGCACCGCGAGGCGGCGGACCACGTCCGGCTCGCCGGGATCGAGGGCGAGGGTGCCCCAGTCGGGTTCGACCGCGACGAGCCGGCCCCCCGGCCGGAGCACGCGGGCGAGCTCGGCCACGACCGTCCGCGGCGCCGGGTGGACCTGAAGGAGGCGCTCGGAATGGACTGCGTCGAACGTGCCGTCCGGCAGGTCGAGCGCGGCCGCGTCGCCGATCGCGAACGACAGCTGCGGAAGCCCGGGCTGGCGAAGCCGCTCGGCCCACGCGACCATCTCGCGGCTCGTGTCGATCCCGAGCACCGAGCCTTCCGGACCGACCCGCTCGGCGAACCGGCAGGCATCGAACCCGATGCCCGAGCCGGCATCGAGCACGCGCATGCCCGGCGAAAGTCCCAGGGCTTCGAGGCTCCGGTCCTTCGACGCCCGCACCCACGGGAGGCCGTTGACGTACTCGAGGTAGGCGACGAACTCCGCGACTACGCCCGACCCGTCGACGTCGCCGAACCCCGCGGGGATCTGCCGTTCCGCCATGCGATACGGGTCGTCGCCGCGATCGGAAAAGGTTCGGGTCACCCCGCGGGCGGCGCGGTGCGCCAGCGGAAGTACGGCGTTCCGTCGACCACGCGGCACTCGATCCGCCGCTCGCCGCAGAACTGGGGCGCGAGGACGATCAGGTCCGCGATGAATCGGTCGAGGTGGAGCCGGCGGTTGACCTCGGGGCCGATCAGCGCGGTCTCGATCTCGTGCAGGGCGTAGGCCTCGTCCGGGTGCGACCGGAGGAATGCCTCGACCTGGTTCGGCCCGGGCTCGCCGCGGTCGAACTCGTCGGATGTGATGGGCACGGTGACCACTCCGGCGTCCCTTTCGCCCGGGACGCCTTCATGGTTTCGCTTCACTCGTCCCAGCCCGTGGCCGGATCCTCGTCGGGCGGGACGAGCCGGCCCGCGAACCGGCGCTCTCCCGCGTTGACCACGATCATCACCGGCAGGGTGCAGGTCTTCAGGGCGCCATCCCCCGAGACGGTGCCGCCGGAAGGGGCGCGGCGGGTGCCGAGGTCGACGCGGAAGCGCCCCTCGCCGATCCAGAGGACGAGCCCCTGGGGGTCGGGGGTGAACCGCTCGACCGGGAGCTCGATGATCAGGTGCGGCCCGCCCTCCGAGACCTCGGACGGGCAGTCGGCGTACGCGGCGGAGGCGTAGCCCTCGAAGGGCACGCCGCCGAACGCGAGGTCCGCGACCGTGCTCCCGGGGGTGAGCGTGAACGTGACGGGAATCATGGAGACAGGCTCGGCGCGGACGGTGTTAAGGGTTGGGGAGGCGCTGCCCGGTCAGCCGCCGAGGGGGCAGTCGTCGTCGCCGCGCGCCCGCTCGAGCACGTACCGCAGCCCCTGGACGTCGCGGACGGTCATGTTGCTCACGATCAGGCGGCGCAGGAGGTCTTCGAACGGGACCTCGTCGAGGAGGCCGGCGACCGCTGCCTCGAGAAACGGTTCGGTCACCGCACTCACGCCGGCGAAGTCGAGTTCCACCTCGCTTCCGGCCGCGAGCGCGGGCCGGATCAGGTCGTTGAGCCGTCTACCCTCGTCCGCGCCCCCGCCCCTGATGAGGTCGGCCACCTTTACCACCAGGGTCTCGCTCCCCGTCTCCATAACCCCTCCCTCTGCACCGCTCGTGTATATTCCCTTCACGCCAGCGCCCGGGACGCCTCCTGCACCGTGTACCTTCCCGTATCGCGGGCTGCGAGGCATTCGCGCTGGAACGCGACGATCGCGGTAAAGCGCGGGTCCCCGACCGCCTCGAGCCCGTCGAGGAGCGCGGCCGCGCGGTCGAACTCGCCCGCTCGCCGCGCGATGTCGGCCATCACGAGCGTCTCCGCGTTCGGGTCAGCGATGTAGTGCTCGCCCCGGAGCCTCCCCTCGCCGAGCAGGTCGAGGGTCCGTCGCCGCGCCCGGGCAGCGGCCTCGTCCGCGTCCGCGTCGTCGGCGGCCCAGGCCGCCCAGAGCGCGGTCTCGGCGGCCTCGACCCACCGTTCGGCATGCTCGAGCAGGGTCGAGGCGCAGAGAAGCCGGACCACGAGCTGGGGGTCGGATCCCTCGCGGATCGCCCGGTAATCCTCCGATGCCATCACCTCCGCGGCCCCTGCCGTCGGCTCCTCGAGGGTCACCCCGCAGTAGCCGCAGTGCGGGCACTCCTGGACCCAGTGCGCGATCGTCTCCCGCTGGTCGGGCGGCGGGCGGAGATCGAGGTCGGCCGAGCCCTGCCTCCCGGCATCGGCCACGAATCCCTGGGCCGAGGTCTTTCCGCAGACTGCGCACCGCTTCTCTTCCGTCGC
>JADGNL010000216.1 GCA_017883495.1 Methanomicrobiales archaeon
AGAGGGCGGAGGTCGCCAGCAGGAGCCCGTGCCGCTGCTCCCGCCGCTCCTTCGGGACGATGGGCTGCTTCCGGCCGTACTTGGCCCAGTAGAAGACCTGGAACCGGTCCATGAACCCCTTCAGCTTCCCCGGCACGCCCATGGTCATGACCGGCGTCGCGACGATGATCCCGTCGGCCTCCAGCACCTTCCGGTAGTACGGGGTCAGGTCGTCGATCTGGGCGCACTCGGGTTCGTTCATGCGGTGGAGGATCTCCATGCAGGGCTCGAAGGTCAGCAGCGGCACGTTCACGCGCTCCACCGTGCAGCCCGCGTCGGAAGCACCGGCAAGGGCCCGCTCCAGGAGCAGGGCCGTGTTGCCCCGCGGAAGCGGCGAGCCGAGCAGTCCGAGGATCAGCGGCATGGGCTTGGAGTCGACCGTGCACGATAAAAAGATATGGCCGCGTGCACGGCCTCGACGAGACGAACAGGCCCGTGGACGGTCAGATGCGCTCGGACTGCGTCGGCCGGGTCCGGGTCGAGAGAGCCACCATGCTCCGCCCTCGCCGACCCGAGCGTACCCTGATCCATGACCAATCCGGACTATTTCCAAGGCAACGGTATCATGATCATGGATAAATACATGCGACGTGCATGGGACGTCTGGTAAGATCTATGGCAGAAGGTATGGAAAAGAAGGCCGGCGAGAAGGTCGGCCCCGGCAAGTACGTCTGTCTCGACTGCGGCTACGAGGAGGAGCTCGACAAGAGCGAACAGGACCTCCGGAAGTGCCCGAAGTGCTCCTGCGAGGAGTATCAGTGCTTCCCCATGACGCACATTCGCCCCGACGTCAAGACGCCCGAGGACGCGAGAAACCCGCCAAAGCGGTGAGCGGCCGGCGCACGGATGCCTGCCGGATCTGCAACGGATCGGAACACCAGGAGGAGGTAGTATTCACATGGTAAACGTATCGAGCGTAGGTCAGGTCTACGTCTGCAACATCTGCGGCAACGTGGTCGAGGTGAAAGTGGTCGGCGGCGGCGAGCTCGTCTGCTGCGGCGAACCGATGGAGCTGAAGGAATGAACCCCGGAGACGAAGCCCGCCTCGACGCCCTGGAGGAGAAGATCGGCAAGGTGCCGCGCATCTTCCGCGACCTCAAGGAGACCAACCCCGAGCTCTACAACTCGGTGATGGGCCTCGATCACATGGTCTGGGCCGACGGATGCCTCTCGCGAAAGGACAAGAAACTGATCGCGATCGCGATCGCCGCGGCTATGCGCGACGGGCATGCCGTCAGGGCCCAGCTCGCGGGCGCGCCGCACCTCGGGATCTCTCTCGAAGAGATCGAGGAGGCGCTCAGGGTCACGTTCCTGCTCGCGGGCATGCCGGCGTACGTCTACGGGCGCGCCGCAGCCGAAGAGATCTATCAGGCGGGGCGGGAATAGCCCGCCCCCTCTTCGAGGAACTCATGATGTGTATTGATGAACCGGAGACCTGTGCCTGCGGCGAGCCGGCACAGACCCTCCCCATCCTCGGCGAACCCGCGCCCGACTTCTCGGTGCAGTCGACGCACGGCCCCCTGAAACTCTCCGACTTTCTCGGTCGCTGGGTCGTACTCTTCTCGCACCCGGCCGACTTCACGCCGGTCTGCACCACCGAGTTCATGGCCTTTGCCGGCATCGCGGACGAGCTCGCAGCCATGAACACCCAGCTCGTCGGTCTCTCGGTCGACTCGGTGCCGGCTCACCTGGCCTGGGTCCGGGCGATCAGGGAGAAGATGGGCGTCGAGGTCCCGTTCCCGATCATCGCCGACCTCGAGATGCTTGTCGCGAAGCGGTACGGGATGATCCAGCCAGGCATGTCCACGACCGCGTGCGTCCGCGCCGTCTTCGTCATCGACGACAAAGGCGTGCTCCGGGCGATGATCTACTACCCGCTCACGACCGGGCGGTACATGCCCGAGATCCTCCGGCTCGTGAAAGCCCTCCAGACCACGGACGCTCACGGCGTCTCGACCCCCGCGAACTGGCAGCCCGGCGACAAGGTCGTGGTGCCCGCGCCGAAGACGGTCGAAGAGATGAAGAAGCGCGACGCGGAGGGTCTGGAGTGCCGGGACTGGTACCTCTGCTTTAAGACTCTCTGAACCTTTTTTATATCCGCCGTGCCAACACGGGGGTACATGCCGATCACCGTCCTCGGGTTCGCGGGCTCGCCGCGCCGGCACGGCAACTCCGAGACCCTGCTCGACTGGGTTCTTGAGGCGATGGCCTCCGAGCCCGGCGTCTCGGTCGAGAAGGTCGTCGTGGTCGACGCCGATATCAACCCCTGCCGGGGCTGCAACGCCTGCGAGCGGACCGGCGCCTGCGTCCAGCACGACGGCATGATCCCGCTCTACGACCGGATCCTCGAGGCCGACTGCGTCGTGCTCGCGGCCCCGATCTACTGCATGGGCCTCGCGGCCCAGGCGAAGGCGTTCGTCGACCGCGCCCAGGTGTATCGTTCGCGGAAGTACGTCCTTGGGTGGCCGGTCATCCCCGAGGAGCGGAAGGGCAAGCGGCTCGGCCTCTTCCTCGCCACGGCCGGCCAGCCCTGGGACCACGTCTTCGACGCGGCCCTGCCCTCGGTCAAGTGCTTTTACCACGTCTCCGGGGTCCGCGACCGCGACACGCGCTACCTGCTCGTCAACAGCGTCGACGAGCCGGGGGCGGTCAAACGCCACCCAACGGCCTGGTCCAATGCGGTGGCGCTCGGGCACGACGCTGTCGCAACCCTCCGCGAGCGGCTCGCGTCATGATCCGGGTGCTCGGTGTCTCGGGCAGCCCGCACCGGCACGGGAACACCGAGATCCTGCTCGACGCGTTCCTCGAGGGCGCCCGCGGCGCCGGCGCGGAGGTCGAGAAGGTCGTGCTCTCGACCCTTGCGTACGCGTCCTGTCGCGGCTGCAACGCCTGCCACCGGACGGGGGCCTGCGTGCTGAAGGACGACGCGGGCCCCCTGCTCGAGCGGATGGCCGCCGCGGACGTGCTCGCGGTGGCCTCGCCGATCTACAGCATGGGCATCACGGCCGAGCTCAAGGGGCTGATCGACCGGGCCCAGTACCTCTGGGCGCAGAGATTCGTCACGAACACGCTCGAGTACCCGCCGGAACACCTGGCCCGGCACCGCGGCGTCTTCCTCGCCACCGCGGGCTCGGACTGGCCGAGCGTCTTCGACGCGGCCTTCCCGGTCGTGCGGGCGCTCTTCTCGGGGCTCGGCTTCGAGTACGCGGAGAACCTCGTCTACGACGCGATGGACCGACATGGCGGCATCCGGGGCCGCCCTTTCGCGCTCGAAGAGGCGGCCACCGCGGGGCGGCGGGCGGTCGAGACGCTCAGCCGGGAGTAGGCGGCCCGCACCGCTCGGTGCAGACCCGTGCCACGATCAGCCGTGAGGAACAGAGCGGGGTTCCGCAGAAATTGCCGATCCGGACGACCCGGCAGCCGCAACCGCGGGCCTCGAGAGCGGCCGCGAGCTCGCGCTCGTCGAAGTGCTGGTTGCAGCCGATGGTGATGATGTCGGGGCGGAGCTCCTCGATCGGCCGGAACATGTCCGCCGCATCGCCGAGGCGGGCCGCGTCGACCGGCTTCAGCGCCCGGACCAGTGTGAGCCGCTGGCCCTCGGGCACGATCGGATGGGGCTTGTGCCGGACGTTCGCGTCCCGCGCGACGATCACCACGAGCTCGTCCCCGAGCCGGCGCGACTCCTCGAGGTAGTAGAGGTGGCCGGGGTGAAGCAGGTCGAAGGTCCCGGTGGCGACGACCCGGGTCACGGCAGCACCTCGAGTTCGTGGGGCGCGCCGTCCGCGGTGAAGCAGGCCCAGTCGTCGTCGCCGTACGGCCATCCGATGATCAGGTGGTACCGGCCCGTGCGGGGGAAGAACGAGAGGTCCGCGAGCGAGGGCTCCAGCACCCCGTTCGGGTGCGAGTGGGCCGAGCCCGCACGGTGGGTGTCGAGCGGCATCATGTCCAGGAGGACGCTGGCAGAGTCCTCGTTCGTGACCGTGCCCGGCACGAGGTCGCACTCCTCGATCACGCCGTCCTGTTCGCGGAGCAGGGCCACGAACTCGTTCGGGTCGTTCGAGGCGCCGATCGCGAGCAGCAGGTCGAGGAGCTCCCGCCGGATTCCCCTGCACTTCATGCCCTGAACGATGGTCCCGGGAAGGTGATAAGCACGACGCCGTACAAAAATGGTTTTTCACCCGTCCGCTTCAGAGGCACCTGGGGTCGAGCGAATGCTCCCGGGCGACGATGCGGCCATCGCGCTCGGTGGAGGCGCGACCGTGCCGGGTCGCGCACGGCATGGAGATCGGCCGCGAGGTCGGGTGGAACTAGAGCCCGGCCTCGACGGCTGCCGCGATGCGGAGGTTCTCGACTGCCTCGGCCGGTGTGACCGGGAAGACGGGACCGCCCGCGACCGCCCCGAGAAACGCAACAAGCTCGACCCGGAGGGGCTCGACCCGGTTCACGAGCACCTTCTCGATGATGTTCTCCTGGACGTAGCGCTCCGAATCGGCCGCGTACTGCCCGGGCTTCCGGTGGACGTAGACCTCCTGGGCCATGAAGTCGCCCTCGATCGTCCGCTCCTCCTCCTCGATGTAGATCGACCGGATCTTCTTCGACGATTTGCGGCTTGCCGAGAGGTACGCATGGCACCCGTCGAAGCGGAAGAGGGCCGAGCAGACGTCGCCGTCCCCGGCCGAGGCGACATGATACGGGGCCCCGGGAAAGAGGACGTGGGCCAGAATGTCGATGTCGTGGATCATGAGGTCCTCGACGATCGAGGTGCCCGTGATCCGGGTCGAGGCCGGATTGTGCCGCTTCAGCTCGACGTACAGCGGCTCCCTCACGATCTTCCGGATCTCCTCGACGATCGGGTTGAACCGCTCGATCTGACCGACGCCGACCGCGAGGCCGCGGGGGAGCAGCTCGAGCAGACGCTCGCCCTCCTCAACGGTCGCGCAGATCGGCTTCTCGATCAGCATGGGCACGCCGGCTTCGGCCACCCGCTCGGCCGTCTCGAGGTGGTACGGCGTCGGGACGCAGATGCTGACCGCGTCCGCGGCGTCGAGGAGGGCCTCGAGCGAGCCTGCGACCGTCGCCCCGACCCGGTTGGCGGCGGCCTCGGCCGCCTGCGGCCGCACGTCGTGGACCAGCACCCCGGTCACCTGCTTGAGTTCGGCGCAGATCCGGAGATGGTTCTGCCCCATCACTCCGGCGCCGATCACCCCGACTTTCACGACCGCACTCCGTTCACGGCGCCGACGATCACCTCGAGCTCCGCCGGTCCTATTCCCGGATGGACCGGGAGGGAGAGGACCCGGCGGGCGAGGTCGGCCGCGACGGGGCAGGCGCCGGCGGGTGCGGTCCCCCGGTAGAGCGGCTGCTCGTGGACCGGGATCGGGTAGTGGACCGCACTTCCGACTCCATGATCGCGAAGGTGCTCGGCGAGCCCGTCACGGGAGAGCGGGCAGTCGTCCGTCACCGTGACCACGTACTGGTGGTAGACGTGGGCCATCCCCTCGCCGACCACGGGCGGCACGATTCCCGGGGCGTCGAGGTGGGCCGTGAGGTACGCGCCGTTCTCCTGCCGGCGTTCGTTGAATCCCGGCAGGCGCCGGAGCTGGACCCTTCCGATGGCGCCCCCGAGGTCGGTCATCCGGTAGTTGTACCCGAGCTCGGTATGGAGGTACTTCTCGGCCTGCCCGTGGTTGATCAGCCGCCGGATCCGGCGAGCGAGGGCGTCGTCGTTTGTCGTGACCATCCCGCCCTCGCCGGTGGTCATGTTCTTGGTCGGGTAGAACGAGAAGCATCCCGCCGTCCCGAACGATCCGACCCGCCGGCCGCGCCACTCGGCGCCGTGGGCCTGGGCCGCGTCCTCGATCAGCACGAGGTTCCGATCGGCGCAGAGGTCCATGGCCGGCCCGAGGTCGAAGGGCTGGCCGAAGAGGTGGACGCCGACGATCGCCCTCGTCCGGGGCGTGACGAGCGGCGAGAGGGCCTCGATGTCGAGGGTGAAGAGGTCCCGCCTGACGTCGGCGAAGACCGGGACGGCACCGCACATCGAGACCGCGGTCGCGGTCGCGATGAACGTGAAGGAGGGGACGATCACCTCGTCGCCGGGCCCGATGCCGGCGCCGAGCAGGGCCGCATGGAGTGCGGTCGTCCCGTTCGAGACCGCGATCGCCTGCTCGACGCCGGTGTACGCGGCAAACTCGTTCTCGAATGCGGCGACCTCGGGCCCCGAGGCCAGCATCCCCGAGCAGACCACGCGCGCGGCGGCCGCGGCCTCCTCCTCCCCGAGGAGCGGCCGGGCGATCGGGATCACGAACGCACCTCCGGCACCGGTTTGGCGCGGATCTGTGCAGGAGCGCCGATCGCGAGCATTCCCGGCGGGACGTCCTTCGTCACGATGGCGCCGGCCGCGACCAGGGCGTCCGCCCCGATCCGGACCCCGGGGAGCACGGTCGCGTTCGCGCCGATCGCGGCACCGTCCTCGATCACGGGGCCGGCGAGCCCGCCGATACCCGTCGGCGGGTACCGGTCGTTCGTGAGCACCACGTGCGGGCCGAGAAAGACCCGGTCTCCGATCACGGTGTTCGTCGGGATGAAGGCCATCGACTGGATCGAGACGTCCGAGCCGATCACCGAACGCCCCTCGCAGATCGCGTTCGTACCGATCGCGACGCGGTCGCCGATCCGCGTCTGTTCGCGGATCAGGACGTTGTGCCCGGTCTGGAAGTCGTCGCCGATCTCCACCTCGCAGTAGATGATCGTTCCGGGCCGGAGCGTCGCGTTCCGCCCGAGCGTGACCCCCGGAAAGTCGTCGGCGCCGAGGTAGTCGCGCGAGGGAAAACCGAGGGTGACGGGCTCGAGAAGGCGGACGCCCTCGCCGATGGTATTTCTGCCGAGGTGCATCATTCGACGGTCACGCTCTTCGCAAGGTTTCTGGGCTGGTCCACGTCGCGTCCGAGCGCGACTGCGGTCCGGTAGGCGAGCTGCTGGAGCACGACCGAGGTCGCGACCAGCTGGACGAGTTCGTGGCTCTCGGGGATCGGCAGGAAGACGTCCACGATGTCGGTCAGCTCCCGGTCTCCGCGGGCGCCGATCCCGATGATCGGGGCGTTCCGCGCCTTCATCTCCTTGATGTTCGAGAGCATGATCGAGTAGGTGTCGCCGGGCGGGCATAGCGCGACGACCGGCGTCTCGGTGGAGAGGAGCGCGAACGGTCCGTGCTTGAGCTCGCCCGCCGCGTAGCCCTCGGCGTGGATGTACGAGATCTCCTTCATCTTGAGCGCCCCCTCGAGCGCGATCGGGTAGAAGAGGCCGCGCCCGACGTAGAAGAGGTGCTCGGCCGGGCGGCAGATCTCGACCGCCTTATCGATGTCGAGCAGGAGCACCTCCTCGATCACGCTGTTCGCCCGCTCGAGCGCCGCACCGAACGGGTTGCCCCCCTTCATCAGGTCCACGAGTCCCATCAGGACCGCGAGCTGCGCGATGAACGACTTGGTGGCCGCGACCGAGATCTCGGGGCCCGCACGCATGTAGAGCGTGTGGTCCGCGATCCGGGTGACGGTCGAGCCGAGCACGTTCGTGATCGCGAGCGTCGGGCAGTTGTAAGCCTTGGCCTTCTTGAGCGCCGCGAGCGTGTCCGCGGTCTCGCCCGACTGCGTGATCACGGTCACGATCCCCTTCAGGGGCGGCGTGAAGTACTTGAACTCGGAGCCGAGCTCGGCCCTGACCGGGATCCGGCAGGTCGACTCGCAGAGGTACTTGAAGACGAGCCCCGCATGGTACGACGAGCCGCAGGCGACGACCGTGATCTCGGAGGGGCGCCGGTACCGCTCGGGGAGCGATGCCTCGGTGATTCCGTGGAGGGTGTCGTAGAAGACCTTCGGCTGCTCGAAGATCTCCTTGAGCATGAAGTGCGGAAACCCGCCCTTCTTCACGGTCTCGACGTCCCAGTCCACGTGCTCGATCGGTCGCTGGACAGGCGTGCCGCGGGAGTAGATCCGCCAGCCCGTGCGGTCGATCTCGGCCAGGTCGCCGTCCTCGAGGTAGACGACCCGCTCCGTGTACCCGAGGAGCGGCGTCACGTCCGAGGCCGCGAAGACCTCCTGGTCGCCGATCCCCAGCACGAGCGGCGAACAGTCCCGCGCCGCGACGACCACGTCGGACCCCTCGACCGTCACGAGGAGCGCGTACGACCCATCGAGCCGCGCGATCGCCTTCTCGACGGCATCGCGCAGATCGGACCCGTCGTAGTACTCCTCGATCAGGTGGGCGACGACCTCGGTGTCGGTCTCCGAGCGGAAGACGTGCCCCCGGGCCGCGAGCTCGCGCGTGAGCGCGGCGTAGTTCTCGATGATCCCGTTATGGACGACGGCGATCCGTCCCGTGCAGTCCAGGTGCGGGTGCGCGTTCCGGTCGCTCGGCACGCCGTGGGTCGCCCACCGCGTATGCCCGATCCCGATCGTGCCGTGGAGATTCAAGGCCCGCTCCCCCTTCTCCGAGATCTTGCCCTCGCACTTGTAGACCTCGAGGCAGGGGTTGTTCGTGGCGACACCGAACGAGTCGTATCCCCGGTACTCGAGCTTCTGGAGCCCCTCCACGATCACGTTCGCCGCCGGGCGGAAGCCGACGTAGCCGACGATCCCGCACACTCTAGATCACCACCGCCCCGTCGGGGACCACGCCCGTGACCGTGGTGTTCCCGGCCTCGATCGTCACGTTGTTGCCGATGATGCAGTTCTTCAGGATCGTGAACGGGGCCGAGCTGACACGGTCGCCGAGCACGGCGCCGAATGCGGCCTTCTGGAACCGCCCGTCCCGCTCGAGCACGGCACCGGTCGTCCAGGTGGCCGTGTGGTCCTGGAGACGGCAGGCCTCGCCCACGACCGCGTCGATGATCCGCGAGTGCGACCCGATCACGACGTCGTCCATCACGAGCGAGTGGGCCACGTAGCTCAGGGGGTCGATCGTGACTCGCGACCCAATCGAGGTGTTCGGCATGATCACGCAGTTCGGGCCGATCGCGCAGTCCTCGCCGATCACCACCGGTCCGTGGATGTACGTGTTCGGCCCGATCACGGTCCCCTTGCCGATCCGGATCAACCCGTAGAGCTTCGAGGAGCGCGAGATAGTCCCGGCGCGCTTTGCCTCGATCCGTGCCAGCAGCTTCGTGTTCATCTCGAGGAGGTCCCAGGGGTTGACCGCATCCTGCCAGTCCACGGCCCGGACCGGCACCACGCGGGCGCCGTCGAGGATCATCGCCTGGAGGGCGTCAGGGACCT
>JADGNL010000217.1 GCA_017883495.1 Methanomicrobiales archaeon
GCACTGCCTCGGGCACTCGCTCTCGGGGAGGCGGTCGGGGCTCGTCTGCAAGCACGTCGGCCTCAACGCCTGCGCAGACCCGCTCGTGCAGGCTACGACGCGCGGGCTCTCTGCAGGGGTCGTGATCGTGGTCGGCGACGACGTGACTGCGCGATGGTCCGAGAACACGCAGGACTCCCGCTACTACGGCGAGCTCGCCGAGGTGCCGGTCATCGAACCGGATGGCGCGACCGTCGCGGACGCGGTCGAGGAGGCCTTCCAGGTCTCTGAGACGGCGTCCCGCGTCGCGCTTCTGCGCATCACCCCGGCGCTCCTCGAATCGGAGGCTGCTCCAACTCCTCGCCCTGCCGAGCCGCGCCCGCTGCCCTGCCCGGAAGTCGACCTGACGATGGGCGGTCGCGCCGCCCGCGCTCGCAGGGGCACCCGCGACCTCTTCCGCTGGGCCGCCGCCACCCGCCTGAACCGGCCGGGACGGGGTACGGTCGGCGTCGGCGCGGCCGACGGCGAGGCCCGCGTGGTCACGGTCTACCCCCCACCGCCCGGGATCGGGGCCGGGGCAGAGGTCCGCGAGTTCGGACGGCCGTTCGTCCGCGAACACCGGGGGCTCCGCTCCCCGGCCGACCCGGGCGAGCCCGAGACCTACGCCCACCGGGGGCGGCGGAGCGTGCTCTGTGCGGACTGTCCGTTCGCCCCCGTGATCGCCCTGCTCCGGGACAGGGACCTCGTCCCCGTCTGCGATACCGGCTGCGCGCTGATGGCGCTCGCACCCCCGTTCTCGCACGGCGTCGCAGGCTACGGCCTCGGCTCCTCGATCGGGGTCGCCGCGACGAGCACCGGCGTCGCGCTGATCGGCGACTACGCCCTCCTCCACTCCGGAATCAACGCCCTGATCGACGCCCACGCGCACGGCACCAGGCTCCTCTGCGTCGTGCTCGAGAACCGGTGCCTCGCCATGACCGGACGGCAGCCCCACCACGGGATCGAGCCCTACCTCGGGTGGGCGGACCCGATCCTGCTCGACGCGACCGACCAGGCGGGGCTCGACAGGGCCATCGCCCTCACCGATCGAACGACGACCGTCATCGTGCGGGGAGATTGCCCCGCAGGAGCCCGTTATGGAACCTTGGAATGTTGAGATCTGCGACGTGACGCTCCGGGACGGCGAGCAGACCCCGGGCGTCTCGTTCACGTGCGAGGAGAAGGCCGAGATTGCGACCCTCCTCGATCGGATGGGAGTCGAGGTGATCGAGGCGGGCTTTCCCGCCGTCTCGGCCTACGAGCTGCAGTGCGTCCGGGCGGTCACCGCCCTCGACCTCGACGCCCGAATCTGCTGCCTTGCCCGTGCGAGGCAGGAGGATGTCGATGCCGCGATAGCTGCGGACGTGGAAATGATCTCGATCTTCATCGCGACCTCGGACCTCCACGTCCGGCTCAAGTACCGGAAGCCGCGCGACGAGGTGCTCGCCGAAGCGCTCGCCATGGTCGACCTCGCGCGCGACCACGGCCTCGAGGTCCGGTTCGCGGCCGAAGATGCCTCGCGGACCGACCCCGCTTTTCTCGAGGAGATGTACCGCGAGGGAGGCGCCCACGGCGCAGCCCTCGTCTCGTTCGCGGACACGGTGGGCTTTCTCACTCCGCTCGAGATGCACCGGATCATGGGGCGACTCGTCGCCGCGAGCCCGGTCCCGCTCTGCGCCCACTGCCACAACGACATGGGTCTCGCGACGGCGAACACGCTCGCCGCGGCCGAGGCCGGCGCCTTCCAGCTCCACACGACCGTGAACGGGATCGGGGAGCGCGCCGGCAACGCCCGGCTCGAGGAGGTACTCGTCGCGCTCCGGCTCAAGGGAGGCGTGGACCGCTACGACCTCACACTCCTCCCCGAGCTCTCGGCGCTCGTCGCGCGGTACTCGGGCATCCCGGTGGGAAAGACCCACCCCGTCGTGGGCGAGCACGCTTTCGCTCACGAGAGCGGTATCCATATCGCGGCCATGCTCAAGGATCCCGACACCTACGAGTACGTCCACCCCGCGATGGTCGGCGCCGAGCGTCGGTTCTTGCTCGGCAAGCATACGGGACGGAAGGCGCTCGAGCACGTGGCCGGCTCCCTCGGGTACGCGCTCGACCCCTCGCAGATAGGGCGCGTCCTCGAGCTCGTCAAGGAGCGGGGCGAGCAGAAATGCAGCGTGACTCCGGGCGTGCTCGTGGCCCTGATCCGGCAGGTGCAGGGAGCGACGGCCTGATGGCCACCCTCTCGGAGCGGATCCTGGGTGCTCCGGCGGGCAGCTGCGTGGACCGGGTCGTCGATCGCGCCTACGCCATGGACGGCACGGGCTTACTCGCACTCCAGACCTTCAGGCTGATCGGCCGGCCGCTCGCGCATGCCGACCGGCTCCGCCTCATCTTCGACCATATCGTGCCCGCGAACAACTCGGAGACGGCGACCCTCCAGGCCGAGCTCCGACGGTTCGCGAGCGAGAGCGGGATCGCGCTCTGCGACGTCGGCGAGGGGATCTGCCACCAGCTGATGGGCGAGGGCGGGGTCCGGCCGGGCGAGGTCGTGATCGGCGCCGACTCGCACACCTGTACCCTCGGAGCATTCGGCGCGTTCGCGACCGGGGTCGGCGCGACCGACATGGCCGCGATCTGGGCGACCGGGGAGACATGGCTCCGGGTCCCCGAGACGACGAACCTCCTGCTCTCGGGCCGGCTCGCGGGGGGCGCCGAGGCGAAAGACCTCGCGCTCGCGTACGTCTCGCGCCTTGGCATGGACGGCGCGACCTACCGCGCGCTCGAGTTCACGGGCGAGGGGGTGGCGACCCTTTCGATGGCCGGACGGCTCACGTGCTCGAACCTCGCCATCGAGGCCGGCGCGAAGACCGGGCTCTTCTACGCCGACAGCGCAACCTGCGAGTACCTCGCGACCTTCGGGGTCGCGGCGTCTCC
>JADGNL010000218.1 GCA_017883495.1 Methanomicrobiales archaeon
ACGGCCGTCCAGGCCGCCGGCCGGGGCGATACGGTACTGCTCGGGGAACTGCTTCCGGCCTGCGTCGGCTGCGGCCGGTGCGAGGAGGCCTGCCCGAAGGGGATCGAGGTCCACCGGCTCATGGCCGCTGCCGGCGCCGACTGCGACCGGTTCGCGATGCGTACGGGCCGGGGCGCGATCCAGGACGTCGAGATCCGCGAGGTCGGCGGCCCGATCGTGCTCGGCGAGATCCCGGGCGTGGTCGCGTTCGTCGGCTGCGCGAACTACCCCGAGGGGGGCCGCGAGGTCGCCGAGATGGTGACCGAGTTCGCGAAGCGCCGCTTCGTGGTCTGCACCTCGGGCTGCTCGGCCATGGCCGCCGCCATGCACCGCGACGAGGAGGGGCTCACCCCGTACGAGCGCTTCTCGGGCCGGTTCGAGGCCGGCGGCGTGGTCAACGTCGGCTCCTGCGTCGCGAACGCCCACATCTCGGGCGCCGCGATCAAGATCGCCTCGATCTTCGCGAAACGGAAGCTCTCCGGCAACTACGCCGAGGTCGCCGACTACGTGTACAACCGGGTCGGCGCGGTCGGCGTGGCCTGGGGCGCGATGTCCCAGAAGGCCGCCGCGATCGCGGCCGGCTTCTGGCGGCTCGGAATCCCCGTCGTGGTCGGGCCGCAGGGCGCGAAGTACCGGCGGATGCTGCTGGGCAGATCCGACTGCGACGGGGACTGGATGGTCCGCGACCGCAGGACCGGCGAGGAGGTGTATGTCGGGCCCGTGCCCGAGCACCTCTTCATCGCGGCCGAGACCAAGGAGGAGGCGATGGCGATCATCGCGAAGCTCGCCATGCGGCCGAACGATACGAGCCGCGGCCGCTCGATCAAGCTCTCGCACTACATCGACCTGTACCGGAACTGCTACGGCCGGATGCCCGACGACCTCCACCGGTTCGTCCGGACCAGGGCCGACCTGCCCGTGATGCAGAAGGACGAGCTCCTGCCCCTGCTCGAGGCCCGGGGCTGGGTCGAGCGGCCGATCCCGGACCCGACCCTCCTCCCCGAGGAGGCGTTTCGATGAGTCGGGTCGAGCCCTGGCAGCCCGCGATGCAGGGCGGCACGAGCACGGCCACCCCGATCGAGAAGCCGGCCGTGCTCGCCGCGCTCGTCCGTCGGGCTAAGCGGCCGCTCCTCGTGGTCGGCCACCGGGCGCTCGTCACGGGCGGCGACGGCGAGCTCGCGATCGACCTGCTCGCCCGCGCTGCCCTGAAGGCGGGCTGGCCCGTCGTCGCCACGGGCGACACCGGCCCCGCTCTCGCGGAGCGGGGCATCGAGCCGGCCCTCTGCATCTCGGCCATGAACCTCGGCCAGCGGCTCGCGGACCCGGCATGGACCGGCGAGGATGGACAGGGTCCGCACGACGTGGTCTTCGTGGCCGGCATCAGCTACGCGCTCGAGTGGACCCTCCTCTCGGGCCTCAGGCATGGCCCGGCCGATCTCGTCACGGTCTCGCTCTCGCCCGGGTACGAGCCCCACGCCTCGTTCTCGCTCCCGAACCTCGCCTGGCCGGCCTGGCGGGCGCTGATCGCCGAGGCCTTCGGCCTGGAGGGGACGGCATGATCGAGGGCGTCCCGGTCGACGTCGGCCTCGTCCACGAGGGCGAGCGGATCCGGAAGCAGGAGATGCAGCTCGAACTCGGCGGTCCCGGCGTCGCGGCGAAGTGGGAGCTCGTGCGCGTGGTCCCGCCGGAGACGGTCGAGGACGGCGCGATCCGGATCGTCGGCCCCGACCTCCGCGACCTCCCCGAAGGCGGGAAGTACCCGCTCGGCATTCTTGTCGAGGTCGCGGGACCCGCGCTCGAGGAGGACTTCGAGGGGATCATCGAGCGCCGCATCCACGAGTACTCGAACTACGTCGAGGGCCTGATGCACCTGAACCAGCGGTACGACATCTGGGTCCGGCTCTCGAAGAAGGCCTTCAAGGCCGGGTTCGACTCGTTCGAGTACCTCGGGCGCGTCCTGCTCCACCTCTTCAAGAACGAGCTGCCGATCATCGGGGCCATGCAGGTGACGTTCTACACGGACCCGGCCGAGGTCGAGGCCCGGCTTCCCGACGCCCTCTCACGGTACGAGGCACGCGACGCCCGGGCGCGGGGACTGGCCGACGAGGAGGTCGAGACCTTCTACGGCTGCGCCCTCTGCCAGTCGTTCGCGCCGCGGCACATCTGCGTGATCACGCCCGAGCGGTACGCGAACTGCGGCGCCATCTCCTGGTTCGACGGTCGGGCCGCGGCCCGGATGGACCCGAAGGGACCGATCTTCGCACTCGAGAAGGGCGACTGCCTCGACCCGGTCCACGGCGAGTTCGCGGGGGTGAACGCGAGCGCGAAGGAGCGGTCCATGGGCGAGATCGACCGGGTCTGGCTCTACTCGGCCTTCGGCTATCCCCACACATCCTGCGGCTGCTTCGAGGGGATCGCGTTCTACATCCCCGAGGTCGAGGGGTTCGGGATCGTCCACCGCGGCTTCCGCGACGCGACCGTGAACGGCCTCGCCTTCTCGACCATGGCCGACTCGACCGCCGGGGGACGGCAGGTCGACGGCTTCCACGGGGTCTCGCTCGAGTACCTGAAGTCGAGGAAGTTCCTCCAGGCCGACGGCGGCTGGGACCGCGTGGTCTGGATGCCGGCCGAGATCCTTGAGCGGGTCCGGCCGTTCATCCCCGAGGGGGCCGCGGACCGGATCGCGACCGAGCAGGACGTGCACTCGGTCGACGAGCTCCGGGAGTTCCTCCGGTCGCGCGACCACCCCGTGCTCGAGCGCTGGGCAGGGGAGCCGGCCGGGGAACCGGTGGCGACCGTGGGAAGCCTGCCGCTCGAGCTCGGCGGATACCGCGTGATCCTGAAGAACGCACGGATCTACGCCGACCGGGTGATCATTCTCCGCGAGGAGCCGGCCGAGCCGGGGCGGCGAGGAGGCCGCTCATGAACGGCCGCGACCTTATCGGCGCGATCGGGCCGGAGCTCCTCGCGATGCTCAAGACGGCGGGCCGGATCGAGCTCGAGGGGTTCAGCCTCGAGCTCGACGAACTCGAGCTCCGCCTGCCCCTCGGCGCGTTCGCACCGGCCGTGCTCGGCCTCCCCTCGCCCGAGGCCGGGCCCGAGCGGCCGGCCGAGCTGCTTCCCGCCGAGTTCGTTCCCGATCGCCCCGAGTATCCCGGCCGGGTCCGGGAGGTCGTGCTCGGGGCGACGCGGCGCGAGGGCGGTTCCCGTGCCCGCTCGCTCACGATCGGCGGGGCCGAGGCCCCGGCCTTCGCGCTCTTCGATCGGCCCATCGTCAACCGGCCAGTGATCGCGATGGACGTCTTCGACACCCGCGTGCCCATGCCGAAGGCGCTCCGGGCCCCGTTCGAGGAGGTCCGGGACGACCCGGCCGAGTGGGCGCGCCTGAACGTCAACCGGTTCGGCGCGAAGGCAGTCACGGTCCACCTCCTCTCGACGGACCCGCTGATCAAGAACACGAGCCCGCGCGAGGCCTCGGCCACGGTCGAGAGCGTGCTCCAGGCCGTCGACGTCCCCCTGATCGTCGGCGGGTGCGGCGACCCCCGGAAGGACGCGGACGTCTTTGCCGAGGTCGCGGCGATGGCCGCCGGCGAACGGCTCCTCCTGAACTCGGTCACGCTCGATATGGCGACGGCCAAGACCCTCGAAAAGGTCGCGCGGGCCGCCGCGGTGCACGGCCACAACCTGCTCGCGTTCACCGGCCTCGAGCTCAACGACGCGAAGGAGCTCAACCGCCGGCTCTACGAGTACCTGCCGCCCGAGAGGATCGTGATGGACCTCACCACGGTCGCGCTCGGCTACGGCCTCGAGTACTCGTTCTCGATCCACGAGCGGGCGCGGCACGCGGCCCTGATGGGCGACGCCGAGCTCCAGCACCCGACCATCTCCGGCGCGACCAACGCCTGGGCCGCGCGCGAGGCCTGGATGGCGATGCCGCCGACGTACGGCGGCCCCGAGCTCCGCGGCCCGCTCTGGGAGGCCGAGACCGCGCTCTCGCTCCTGCTGGCCGGCGTCGATGTCTTCATGATGTCCCACCC
>JADGNL010000033.1 GCA_017883495.1 Methanomicrobiales archaeon
GGGCCGTGCTCGTCGCTCTGATCCTGACCGGCGCATCGCAAAATCGAAAACGGGGCGGGCATTCCGCGGAGGCAACCTCGTGAGTGGCGCCGCTCGTGCCCCAAAGGGCACCTGCTCTTCGCCGGCCATGCTCATATCGTTGATGGCTCGGCGTCCGTTGCCGTGGTTTCGTACCGACTCGCTTCCGCTGCGCGCCGGGATCGCGGAAGCGGGGGCAGAGGTGTCGTGCCGCCGTTTTACAAATTAACGGGAATTATAGTTCCTCGGTACAGGAGTACCAGGAGAAGTAATGGCAAATTTTGTCTCGAGGAGCGTCGTGAAGTCCGCCGTCCGGACGCTCACCACGCCAGTACCGACGCTCGCCGCGTTCAGCGAGGTCGTGGACGACATCCTGACGAACAACCCCTTCGGCTGCACGGCCTACGAGTCGGCGGGCCAGTCGATGCCGGCCGTGGAGAAGACGAGGGAGGCGTACACCGCCCGGTTCGTCTACGAGGACAGCGAAGCCGTGGCCGTCGCGACGACCGCGATCAAATGCCCGACCGTCGCGGCCTACAACGGGGTCGTGACGGCCGTTCCGGCGGCGACCGCGATCAACACCGCGATCGGTCAGGCCGGCGTGCACGCGACCGATGACGACTCGTTCTCGGCCACGGTCAGGTGCCACGACGCGAACGGGGAGCTCTACAACGTGCTCGTCACGCGGACCACGGTCACGGTCTCGGGCTACTCGGCCGACGCGGTCCTCGCCACCGTCGAGAACTGGGCCGACGCGGTGCCGACGCTCGCCTGAGTCGAACAGATCTCACCTCATCGGGATTCGACCAGTGCCGGCGGGTTCGGAGCGGCCCGCCGGATCAGCAGGGTCGCCGGACAGGGGCCGGCACGGCCCCCCGTTTTTTCGCCGATGCGAACTCGTTTGCTCGCCGCCTCCCCCGGCACTTCGCGTCTCTTCCAGAGTAATGCTGAACAGCACACCGGACATCGCGGCGGTGGGCCGCGAGGGGAAACTCCTCGCGGGGGAAACACCAATTCACCAGAGGTATCTCTCCATCGTCGCAGGAGGGGGGCCGAACCGAGCGAGGCGGGGGGGCGGCGCGAGCCTCCGCCCCGTGGGCGGCGAGCAGCAGAATGGAAGCGAGCCGGCCCGACGATGACCCGCCATGCCGTCATCTCTTCCCGAAGTCCGGAAGGGGGCTCGGGCCGCCCCCCCTCTCGGCGCTGCGCGCTTCGCCCCCCTCCGCGAGACGATGCCACTGCCGGATCGGGGACCCCCTTCGCGTTGGAAATGGCCGATTCCGTTGCAAACCGATTCTTACCATGCCGTCACGTTCTGTCGTCCTGGCCGAGGATCTCGGCGATCCCCAGGCGCATGACGATCGGCAGCACCGGCCAGAGCGCCGGCATCCGGACGAGCCGCGCGAGGAGCCCGCTCGGCCGGTCCATGTCCCCGTACTCGACGATCGTCCGGACCACCTTCGGGTTGCCGAAGGCCCGGAGGAGGCGGTCGATCTCCCCGGGCGTGATCCGTCGCCGTGCGAGCTGGAGGCGGTACCCGAGGGCGAGCTCCCGCCCGAAGTCGGCCCGCCACCGGGCCTCGTACGCCGCGAGCGCTCCGTCCGAGGAATCGCCGGCCTCGAGACAGGCCGCTGCCGTCTCGGCCGCGTACCGGCCCGAGCGGACTCCGGTGTAGACGCCTCCGCCGGAAGTCGGCTTGGCGAGGCCGGCCGCGTCCCCGACGAAGAGCGTCCGGTGCCCGTACGTCCGCGGCATGGTCCCGAGCGGGATCGTGCCCGCGGCCCGGTGGACGACCCGGCCCGGCCACCGGGCGAGGTAGGTGCGAAACAGCTCGGGAACGCCCGTCTCGCCGCAGAGGCCGACCCGCACGACCCGGTCCGAGACGGGGATGCGCCATGCGAAGAACTCCGGCGCGGCGTTGGGGTGGATCTCGACGTACCGGGTCTCGACGGGATCGTCCACCATCACGTCCGCCTGGACCCCGGCGAGGTGCGTCGGGGCCCGGGCCATGCCGAGCGAGCGGGCGACCGTCCCCTTCGGCCCGTCGGCTCCGATCAGGATGCCGAAGCCGACCTCGCCAGCATCGGGGCCCCCCGTAACCACGCGGTCGCCGTCCACCCGCAGGACCGGGGCCTTGAGCCGGAACTCGGCCCCCGCGTCGGCGGCGGCCACGGCCATCTCGCGGTCGAGCTCGCCGCGGTCCACCACCACCGCCCTGGTCTCGCCCGCGTCGAAGAGGAACTCGGCTCCGAGGTCCGAGACGACCCGGGCGCCGCGGACACGGTTCCGGACGGACCGGTCCGAGACCCGGCATTCCGCGAACGCGCCCGTCGAGAGCAGGCCCGCGCACTGGACCGGGTGGCCGATGGTCGCGTGCTCCTCGAAGACAAGTGTCGAGAGCCCGAGCGACGCGGCCCGCCCGGCCGCGGCCGATCCGGCCGGCCCGGCCCCGACAACGACGACGTCGTACCGCTCCATGCCCGTGTTATTGGCGGTCCGGGTCCATAACGATGCGCGACGTGGCTTCACCGTCGCCGTCTCCGGGCCGCGTAGTCGCGGACCGGGTCTCGAACCCGCCGGGAATCCCGCGCGGAAAAAAAAGCGTCCGGCCGATCAGCGGCTGATCTCGACCGGCCGGCCCTTGATCCTGCGGCGCGACATGACCTGGATCACGCGGTCGGCCTCCTCCTCTGGGACCTCGATCGAGGACTTATCGTCCCCCACCTCGATCAGCCCGAAGAGCTCGCCGCGGATGCCCGTCTCGCCCGCGAACGCCCCGAGGATGTCCCGGTGCCGCACGTTCTGGTTGCGGCCGGCGCCGATCTCGAGCCGGACCGTGCCGGGCGTCGACTGCCGCCCGTCGACCGAGGGCGCCCCGACCTCCCCCTCCTGGAGCCGGAGCAGGGCCGCGGCGATGTCGAGCGAGGAGTAGCCCTCGAGCATCAGGCGCTCGAGCCGCGAGGTCTGCTTCTCGAGGCCGCCCGCCTCGATCGTGCGGCGGAGCCGGTCCTCGAAGAGGTGGGTCCGGACCTCCTCGACGTCGGCCAGGCTCGGCAGGTTCCGCTGGGTGATCTTGGTCTTGGTGTACTTCTGGATGTCGCGGAGCTTCCAGTGCTCGCGCCCGGTCACGAAGGTGTAGGCCTTCCCGGTCTTCCCCGCCCGGCCCGTCCGGCCGATCCGGTGTACGTAGTATTCCTCGTCCTGGGGCATGTCGTAGTTGTACACGGTCGTGATGTCCGTGACGTCGATCCCCCGGGCGGCCACGTCCGTCGCGACGAGGAGGTCGATCGCGCCCTGGCGGAACCGCGCCATCACCCGGTCCCGCTGGTTCTGCTTCATGTCCCCGTGCAGCCCCTCGGCCGCGTAGCCCCGCGCGCGGAGCTGGGAGACCACCTCGTCGACCCCTCGCTTGGTGTTGCAGAAGATGAGCCCCTTCTCCCCCTCGGAGAGGTCGAGGAGGCGCGAGAGGGCCTCGATCTTGTCGCTCTCCCGGACCTCGAAGTAGACCTGCTCGGTCAGGGGGACGGTCAGCTCGCGGTGGACCGTGCGAACCTCGACCGGGTCGTGCAGATACCGCTGCGCGAGGTGCAGGATCTCCGGCGAGAGGGTGGCCGAGAAGAGCAGGGTCTGCCGGTCCTTCGGGGTCTTGTCCAGTATCTCGGTGATGTCGTCCCGGAAGCCCATGTCGAGCATCTCGTCGGCCTCGTCGAGGACCGCGATCCGGACTGCGTCGAGCGAGAGCGTGCGGCGGTGGATGTGGTCGAGGACGCGGCCCGGCGTGCCGATCACGACCTGCACCCCTTTCCTCAGCGCGGTGATCTGCCGCTCGATCTGCTGGCCGCCGTAGATCGGGGCCACGACGATGCCGCGCCTGAACCGCGCGATCTTGAAGAGCTCCTCGGCCACCTGGACCGCGAGCTCGCGCGTCGGGCAGAGGATCACGGCCTGAACCCGGCGGTCGGCCGGGTCGACCCGCTCGACAATCGGTATCCCGAAGGCGGCCGTCTTGCCGGTGCCGGTCTGGGCCTGGCCGATCACGTCCCGCCCGGCGAGCGCGGCCGGGACGGCCTGCGTCTGGATCGGGGTCGGCTCTTCGAACCCGAGCTCCTTGATCGCCCGGATCAGGGGGTCGGAAATGCCGAGCGCGCCGAAGAGGTCGGCCTGGCCCGGGGCGGGAGGGGTCCCGTCATCGCGCCTATCGGGCGCCGGTTCAGTCATGCTTCACGTACTCGCGCTGCAGCTACTTCTTCGTTGTGAAGAAATGGGGGCCCGAAAAGGTACCCGAGCGCAACCTTCATCAGTTCAAAGAAAAACCTTTTGATCAGATTACGCAATTGACCGGAGATCCGTCGATTCCGGTCAGGAGCCGGTCATGAACACCCGCTGCTTATCCCTCATCCTGCTGCTGCTCTGCTGCACCGTCCCCCTAGCGTCGGCGGGCGGCATGGCGAAGATCTATCTCTCTCCGGCCGAAGCCAGCTGGAAGACGGGCCAGGAGGTCCAAGTCAAGGTGATGTTCGACAACAACCTCAACCCCGTTGCCAAGGACATCTCGCTCTACTTCGACTGGAACGCCGAGATGCTCAAGTACGAGAGCACCGAATTCAAGGTCGGGCACTCAACGACCGCCGGCCTCCTCTCGTCCCACGAGCTGAACATGCTGCTCGGCGACTTCACGAACGGGTACAAGAACGGCGATTACGCCCTCGCGGTCATGACCTTCAAGGTGATCGCGCCCGGCGACACCCCGATCCTGGTCAAGGTCGCGCGGATGAACAACATGGACGGCAAGCCCGTCACCTTCTCGGCCAGCAAGGGCGCGTACTCGATCACGGGCGCGGCCGTCGCGAACCCCGGCACGGTCGCGACACCCAGGCCGTCGACGCAGACACCGGGCGGCGCGATCGTCGTGACGCCGGCAACCACCTACACCCTGATCCCGGGGATCACGCAGCCGTCGGCCGCGCCGACCACCCTGCCGCCCGTGCAGCCGGCACAGGTCGGCGGCGCGCCGGGCTGGCCCGTGATGACCTACGGCGCCACGATCCCGACGGCCATCCCCACGACCATCGAGACGACCTTCCCCACGGTCATCCCGACCACGGTGGTCACGACGACCGTCCCCACGACCGTGCCGACCACCACCGTCCGGACGACGTGGCCGACGCCGACGGCCGAGCCGATCACCGTGGACACGACCTGGCCCACCGCCACGCCCACCACCTCGAGCCCGATCGCGTACCAGACTGGCAATCTCGGGTACTCGGCGGGGATCCCGATCTACGACACGCCGACGCCGGAGGCGACGCCGAACGGAACGCCGACCCCCGCGTTCACTCTCCCGTCGCCGCTCGCCAATACGTCGAACCTGACGGACGACTCTGCCGGGGCGTTCCCCCTGGACACGACGCCGACCACGGTCCCGACGCTCTTCGTCAGGACCACCGCGACCACGAAGTCGGCCGTCAATAACTCGTCGGCCTCGCTGGCCACGACAGGCACGTCGCTCGTCGGCGACGCCTGGATGATCGCGCTCGCCGCGCTCGCGGGCGTGGTCATCGTCGCTCTCGGCGTGGTCACCATCAGGCGCAGCCGCGACGACGACCTCTGATCGCACCACTTTTTTAACGGCATGACCGCGGTGCCGCAGCGGCACCGGCTCAAAAAATAGGAGATTACTCGAGCTTCGGCGTCGCGAGCTCGGCCTGGGCGATCTTCGCGATGAGCGCCTCGATCACGGCCTCGCGCATCCCCTCGACGAACTTGATCGACCCGACCACGAGGTGGCCGCCGCCGGAGACGCCGCCGCCCGTGATCTCGGTCCTGAGCTCGCGGACCATGCGCGGGATGTTCATCAGGACGCCGCGCGACCGGAGCACGGCGAAGTCCGGGCCGAAGCCGATGGTGACCACGGCGGCCCCGGGGTTGGCTTTGCAGAGCCGGTCGTGGACCTCGCCCGAGGTCTTCCCGGGCGGCGGGAACGTGAACTTGTGGGCGTGGATCTCCACGTCGAGCAGGAAGAGATGGGCGCCGTTCTCGAGCAGGCGTTCCTGCACGTGGGGCATGGTCGCCTCGAGCTGGTCCGCGATCATCTGGTTCGCGCCCTCCACGAGGAGGCCGACGAACTTCTCGTGCCGCTCGTGGTCGGGGCCGAGGTCCAGGATCTCCTTGACGATCTCGCGCCCGTCGTTGAACCGGAGCCAGAACTGCTCGAAGTCGAGAGCCAGGGCCATTGCCTTGCACTCGTCCTCGCTGTAGCGGTCGGCCACGAGGTCCAGGAACCGCTGCCGCTCGGGGGCCTCGGACCGGTCGCCGACGGCCGCGACGGCCGGCAGGTGCCGGATCGCGTCCCCGACGGCGGGGTTGATCAGCCGGGCGATCTCGGTCCCGAGCATGCCCGCGGTGATCCCGTAGTCGCCGCCGACGTGGTACGGGTTGACGTGGGCCACGAGGTACTGGTCGATCAGCGCGTCGGGGTGGTGGTGGTCGACCACGATCAGCTTGAGCCCGAAGACCCGCGCCTGCTTCATGGCCGGCTCGTCCTCCTCGGTCGAGCCGTTGTCGGTCAGCAGGACGAGGGGCATCTTCTGGCCGTACCGGGCCAGGTCCTTGGTCGCGAAGTCGAGGTCGCGGGTGATGTCCTCGATCTCGTAGAAGGGCGCCTTCGACGGCGCGCGCTTGAAGAGGAAGTAGTCGGCGTCGAAGTCCCCGCCGGACTCGCGGATCAGGGAGACCACGGCCTGCTCGATCGCGACGGCCGAGCAGATGCCGTCCGCGTCCGCGTGGTGGCGGAGCAGGATCGGCTGCGAGACGAAGACCGCCTTCCGGATCGCCTTCGCGACCTCGCGCATCTGCGGCCGGAGCAGGGTCATCACGTCGCTCTCGACCAGCAGGGGGATCTCGGCGGGCTCGGCCCGGCGCTCGAGGGCCTCCTCGATCCGGGCCCTGACCTCGTCGGCCTCGGGGCCCGCGAGGACCGTGAGGGACGAGACCTCGACCTGGACCTGCGAGTTGCGCTGCATCGCCTGGCCGTTGACCTGGACCATGTCGCCGAGGTTCGCCTCCGGGTAGGCCCGGACGCCGGCCTCGACAAAGGCGGCCGCGTTCTCGGTCCCCGAGTCGTCGACGAGGGTGAAGATGGTCGGGCCGCTGGTCTGCTTGACCTGGGCGATCTCGCCCACGACCGTGACCGGCCGGCCGATGCGGCTGCCGAGGTCGGCGAGCCGGGTAGTGGTGACCTTCTTGATCACGCTCTGCTCTTCGTACGACGGCAGGATCACCTCTTCGAGGTCGATGTTGCCGTTGGGGCGGACCTGCTTGACGCGGACGAGGATCTCGTCGCCCTCCTCGTGGTTGGTCCGGACGTTGGACTTGTGGACCAGGCCCTTGAGGCGGTCGGTGAGCTGGACGAAGGTGCCGAAGGTGGCGAACCCCTGGACGCGCCCCACGTAGATTGTGCCGACCTCGACATCCGAGATGTCGCAGGCGGGGCTGAGGCGGTAGACGGTGACGTTTGCTGGACTCATATGGATCGATTCCGTGGTATTGTCGTGTATCCGGCGTATGCGCGGTGGATCACATATGGACGGCCCGATATATAGATGCCGCAGAAATGGTTGAAGCAGCGAGACGACGGGGTTTGCCGGCGTGGCGGCGGGTGGAGACGGTTCGGAAAAAAGTATTCAGGCCGCGGGGGCCTTCTCCTCGACGACAATCCGCGACGGGGACGGGAGCTTGTACCCGCCCTTGCGCACGGCCTCTTTCGCCTTGTCGATGTACTGCGCGTTGGTGTAGACCGTGAAGATCTTCTGCCGCGGCGTGACGCGGGCCGCGGTGCCGACGGCCTTGCCGAAGGCCAGCCGCATCCCTTCCGAGACACGGTCGGCGCCGGCGCCGGTGGCCTGCTTGTTCTCGCGGAGGACGTGGTGGGGGAAGGTCCGGATCTTCAGGTGGAAGTTCTGCCGGCCGATCTCCGACATGAGCTTCCGGTTGATCGAGACGCGGGCCGCCTCGA
>JADGNL010000034.1 GCA_017883495.1 Methanomicrobiales archaeon
CGAGGACCACGGTCACAACTGCGAAGCCGACCACGGAAGCGCCGAAAACCACCGTTCCGATACCCGTGACGACAGCGGCCACGACCGTCCCCACACCCCCGATGGGGTTCTGAGAACAATACCTCTTTTTAAAAAAAAGGATCTCCGGCGCCGGTTCAGTCGTCGAGGTAGTCGACCAGGATTCCCGTGTTGTCGACCGCAGTCTCGATCGCGACCTCGAGCCCGAGCGGGGCGCACGCTGCCTCGAGCTCCTGCCGCGGCCGCTGCGTGATGACCGCGATCGACGGGCCGACCGACGACATGCCCACGAACTCGAACCCGAGCTCGCGAAGCCGGTTCATGTAGGTGTAGATCGCGAAGGTGTGGTGCTCGATCTCGGCTCGCTTGGAGCCGCGGAACTCGATCTCCCAGAGCACGTCCCCGACCTTCCGGACGTCGCCAGCCTCGAGGGCCGGGATCAGGTCCATCAGGAGCAGGTAGGCCTTGAGCTCGCGGTCCTGGTAGTCGAGGGTCCGGGCCCGGTTCATGAGGAGGTCGAACTCCTTCGCGCCGGCCGACGAGATATCGGAGGACGGGATGATGATGTAGACCGTGTAATTCTCCGCGAACGGGTGCTGGTAGACGAGGGTCAGGCGGTCCCCCATCACGGCCATGCCGCCGTAGGTGCTGACCGACGGCCCGACACCGGTCTCGAATCCGAAGGCGATCTCGCCCTCCGCGGTCTCCTCGACGTAGTTGTGGCCGAGGAGGAGGCGGAGCTGGTCGTCCGAGAGGGGCGAGCCCACCGCGGCGTTCAGGGCGTGGGCGAGCGCGATCAGGACCGTGCTCGTCGACCCGAGCCCGACGTGGGGGTGGGCGTGGTGGTCCGCCGCGACGGAGAACCCGCCGGCGTACCCGGTGGCCGCGCGGAAGACCGCGAGGAAGTGGCGCACGATCGGCTCGCGGGCGTAGCGGATCTCGTCGGGGCCGTCCGTGCAGCAGACCTCCACGGTCGTGGGGATCGCGATCGCGAACCCGAGCCCGCCGCCGCCCGGCTGCTCGGGCGCGAACCGGTTCATGTCCAGGACGGTCAGGTGGATCCGCGACGGCGCGCGGACGCGAACCGTGCCGCCGTACGGGTGGAGCTCGCAGGCCCCGTCGAATCCGGGGACCCGGATGTTCTCGCCCGGGGAGAAGGTGCGGAAGTCGTACTCGACCAGGTCGAGGTCGCCGCCGCGGAGCTTCATGATCGGCATGCGGCTCACCGTCCTCCCGAGCGGTCGAAGTAGATGCTCTTGCCCGTGGCCGAGACAGGGATCCCGTACCCGACCGTGCAGTCCGGCAGCCAGCCCAGTCCCAGCGCCGCGACGCCGGCCGTGTACATGACCCGGTTGTCCAGGTTCAGCAGGGACGCGGTCTTGACGGCCGAGCCGACCGCGATTCCCAGGTCCGTGACCTTGAGCACGCAGTTCGGCCCGCCGTACTGTGTCTCGACGGCGACGGCGGCCTCGCGCATGGCACCGCAGCCGACGTACCCGCATCCGCCGCAGTCCAGCCCGCAGGTCTCTCCTCCCCGGACGCCGAGCAGGAGGCAGGCCTCGCTGGCGCTGACGTTGCCGGCATCCCGCATGAAGATCGGGGAGCCTCCGCGTTCGGTCACGCCGCGCATGGACTCTGCCAGGCGGTCGAGGTCGTCGTCCGCCACCGAGCGGATCACGAGGGAGTCCACACCCCTCCCTTTCGGCGCGGTCCGCGCCGAGAGGGCCATCAGGTCGCAGGCCATGCGAGCGGCCCGGGACTCATCGTTCATGCGGAGACGGTTCGGCTCCCGACGAGATAAAACCGAACGGAACGGCGGCTGCAGGAGAAGCGGAGGTCAGGCCGGGAGCTGCCGGAGCAGCTGGCCCAGCCGGGGCACGAAGTCCTTCTTGCGGCTCATGACCTCCTCGAGTCGGAGGGGCTGATCGTCGAGGCCGAGACGGGCGAGCACCGTGTCGTCGGCCGCCGCGAAGAAGGCGAGGGATGCGTTCTCGAAGACCGAGGTGTAGAGCGCGACCGCGAGGTCCGCCCGGTTCATCGCCCGGAGTCGGCCGAGCTCGCGCCGGATCTCGGCGCCGTGCGCCTCGGGGAAGGCGAAGGACGGGACCATCACCTGGGCGATCACCACGTGGCGGCGGAAGAGCGTGTAGGTCTTGGTGTCGCAGGCGAGCTGCTCCTCGATCGGGACGTCGTCGACGGCCATCCCCTTCTCGATCAGGCTCGTGCCGAGCGCGACGGGGTCGCGCCCTGCGAGCCCGGCGAGGTACTCGACGGCCCGGCGGTCGAGCGAGGTCGTGGTCGACATCCGGAGCACGAGCGTGTCCGAGAGGATCCCGCACAGGAGGAGGCCAGCCGTCTGCGGCGACGGGTCGCGACCGGCCTCCATGAACCGGGTCGTAATGATCGTGCAGGTCGAGCCGACCGGGTCGTTCAGGAACCGGACCGGCTTGAGGGTCGAGATCGCGCCGAGCCGGTGGTGGTCGATGATCTCCAGGATGTCCGCGTCCTCGATCCCATCCACGGCCTGGGCGGCCTCGTTGTGGTCGAGCAGGATCACGGCCTTCTGGACGTCCTGCATCAGCGAGGTCCGCGAGAGAAGCCCGAGGTATCGCCCGTCCTCGTCGACGACGCACGCGGTCCGGTACTTCGAGGACGAGACCAGGTGCTTGGCGTGTTCGAGCGAGTCCTCGAGCGTGACTGTCGGGACGTCGGTCTCCATGATCTGCCCGGCAGGGGCCGAGAGGTGGAGCCGCCGGCCCACGGCGAACGCGTCGAGGCCGGTCGCGAGGATCGAGACGTTCTGGGCCCGGGCCGCGTTCAGCACGCGCTCGCCGACGGGCGCGCCGTCCGCGACGATCATCGCGGCGATCCCGGCCGAGATCAGGGTCAGCTGCGCGGGCTCGTTATCCCCGACGATCGCGATGTCGTGGGCGGTCAGGCGCGAGAGCGTGACGTGGAGGGCGTCGATCGCGGTGTAAACCCGTCCCTCGATCTCCTCGTGCGCGCCGACGAGCACGGTCGCGGAGAGGATCCGGGCCAGCTCCTCGAGCCGCATCGGCGGGACCGAGAGCGACTCCTCCTGCTGGCCTGTCACGTACGCACGGGCGAGGCCGTACTCGGAGACGAGCCCGGCGAGACGTCCGTCGGTGTCGACGATCGGGATGTTCCGCATGTCGTACTGATCCATCAGGGCCGCGACGTCCACGGTCGGGACGTCGGCTCGCGTGGACCGGGTGTCGAGGAATGGGATGTCCGCGACTCCGGGCTCGACCGATTCGATGTAGACCGGCGGCTCGGCCCGGAACTCGGCAAGCGCCCACCGCGTCTCGGCGCCGACCTCGCCGGCCCGGGCCGGGATGTAGACCCCGGGCTCGTCCATGTTCAGGAGCTCCGCATACCCGATCACGCTGCAGATCGAGTCCGTGTCGGGCTGCTTGTGCCCGATCACGTAGACGCTATTCATGCCCGCCATACCGCTCGGATCAACGTTTGCCGTCCGGGTTCTTATGCCTGGGGGTTTGGGGGTCGCACGACGTTGGCACTAAAGAAGTCTCTATAAAGTCGGGTGTCCCCTTTATATAGAGGAGGACTATGAAGGAGATCGTCATCAAGGGCGCGCGCGAGCACAACCTCAAGAACGTCGACCTTACACTGCCCCGCGACCGCCTGATCGTCTTCACCGGGTTGTCGGGCTCGGGCAAATCCACGCTCGCGTTCGACACGCTCTACGCCGAAGGCCAGCGCCGGTACGTCGAGTCGCTCTCGACGTATGCCCGGCAGTTCCTCGGAGTGATGCACAAGCCCGACGTCGATTCAATCGAGGGACTCTCGCCCGCGATCTCGATCGAGCAGAAGACCACCTCGAAGAACCCCCGGTCGACGGTCGGCACCACCACCGAGATCTACGACTACCTCCGCCTCCTCTTCGCCCGTGTCGGCGTCCCGTACTGTCCGACCCACAACATCCGGATCGAGACCCAGTCCCCCGAGCGGATCGCCGACGCGATCCAGAAGGAGAAGCCCGGGACGGTCATGGTCCTGGCCCCGGTGGTGCGGCAGAAGAAGGGGACGTACGGGCAGCTCCTCAGGGACCTGAACCACGAGGGGTACGCCCGCGCCCGGGTCAACGGCGAGATCCGGAGGACGGACGAGGAGGTCCCGCTCGAGCGTTACCAGAAGCACGACATCGAGATCGTGATCGACCGGCTCGAGACGGCCGACCGCTCGCGCCTCGTGGAGGCCGTGGAGAACGCGCTCAAACGGGCCGAGGGGCTCGTGATCGTCGTGGGCGAGGATGGCGGCGAGACGATGTATTCGTCACTGATGGCCTGCCCCGTCTGCGGCATGGCCTTCGAGGAGCTCCAGCCCCGGATGTTCTCGTTCAACTCCCCGTTCGGCGCCTGCGAGGAGTGCAACGGGCTCGGGTTCAAGATGGTCTTCGACCCCGACCTGATCATCCCGAACAAGGACCTCTGCATCGTCGACGGTGCGATCGACCTCTACAAGAACTCGCTCGACGGCTATCGCGGGCAGCTGATCGAGGCCGTCGCCCGCCAGCTCGGGTTCGACCTCTTCACGCCGATCTCCGATCTCACGCCCGAGCAGTTCGCCGGGCTGATGTACGGGTCGAAGGAGCGGCTCAACTTCACCATGCGCGCCCGCCGGGGCGACGCCCAGTGGTCCCACCGGGGCGCCTGGGAGGGGCTGCTCCCCCAGGCCGAGCGGCTGTACGCACAGACCCAGTCCGAGTACCGCAAGCGCGAGCTCGAGCGGTTCATGCGGGTCTTCGACTGCCCCACCTGCAAGGGCTCCCGCCTGAAGGAGAAGGTGCGGTCGGTCAGGATCGCGGACTCCTCGATCATCGAAGTGACCAACCTCTCGATCTCGGCCTGCCTCCGCTTCTTCCGCGAGCTCGAGCTGACGCCGAAGCAGCAGCAGATCGCCCAGCTCGTGATCAAGGAGATCACCGAGCGGCTCGCCTTCCTCGAGCGCGTCGGCCTGGGATACCTGACCCTCTCGCGCGCGGCCGCGACCCTCTCCGGAGGCGAGGGGCAGCGGATCCGGCTCGCGACCCAGCTCGGTGCGAACCTGATGGGCGTGCTCTACGTCCTGGACGAGCCCTCCATCGGGCTGCACCAGCGGGACAACCGGCGCCTGATTGACACTCTGGTCGCCCTCCGCGACCTCGGCAACACGCTGATCGTGGTCGAGCACGACGAGGACACCATCCGCGCCGCGGACTACGTGATCGACATCGGTCCGGGCGCGGGAGTCCACGGCGGCCAGATCGTCGCGAAGGGGACGCCCCGCGAGATCGAGCGCTCGACCAACTCGCTCACCGGCCTCTACCTCTCGAAGACCCTGAAGATCGACCTCCCGACCTGGCGGCGTACGAGCGAGAGCTTCATCCGCATCAAGGGCGCGCGCGAGAACAACCTCAAGAACATCGACGTCGCGATCCCGACCGGCGTCCTGACCGTCGTGACCGGCGTCTCGGGCTCGGGCAAGTCCACGCTCGTGTACGAGATCCTGTTCAAGGCCCTCCACCGGCAGCTCCTCGGTACCGGCGAGCCGCCGGGCGCGTACAGCGGGCTCGAGCTCGACGCACCGATCGACAAGGTGATCGTGATCGACCAGTCCCCGATCGGCCGGACGCCGCGTTCGAACCCTGCGACGTACACCAAGGTCTTCGACGACATCCGGAAGATCTTCGCCGAGACCCAGGAGGCCAAGGTCCGGGGATACGCCCCGGGCCGGTTCTCGTTCAACGTGCGCGGCGGGCGGTGCGAGGCCTGCCAGGGCGACGGTCTGATCAGGATCGAGATGAACTTCCTGCCCGAGGTCTACATCGAGTGCGAGGAGTGCAAGGGGCGGCGGTACAACACCGAGACCCTCGAGGTGAAGTACAAGGGCAAGTCGATCGCGGACGTCCTCGAGATGTCGGTCGAGGAGGCGCTCCACCTCTTCGAGCGGATCCCGACGATCCGGAACAAGCTCGAGGTTCTCTCCCGGGTCGGCCTCGATTACATCAAGCTCGGCCAGTCCTCGACCACGCTCTCGGGCGGCGAGGCACAGCGGATCAAGCTGACCCGCGAGCTCTCCAAGCGCGCGACCGGGAGGACGCTCTACCTCCTGGACGAGCCCACGACCGGGCTCCACTTCCACGACGTCAAGAAACTGATCCAGGTCCTCGACGACCTGGTCAAGAAGGGGAACAGCATCCTCGTGATCGAGCACAACCTGGACGTGATCAAGTCGGCCGACTACGTGATCGACCTCGGTCCCGAGGGCGGCGACGAGGGCGGCGAGGTGGTCGCGATCGGCACGCCCGAGGAGGTCGCGGAGAACCCGCGCTCGTACACGGGCCAGTTCCTGAAACAGGTGCTATGACCGGACCGCCCATCGACCTTCAGGGCCTCCCCGAACTTCCCGGCTGCTACCTCTACTCGGACGCGGACGGGACGGTCATCTACGTGGGCAAGGCCAAGAACCTGCGGCGGCGCGTCTCGTCCTACTTCACCCGGCGCGACCTCGACCCCAAGACGGCCGCGCTCGTCAACCACATCGCGCACCTCGACTTCATCGTGACCACGACCGAGGTCGAGGCCCTGATCCTGGAGAACACCCTGATCAAGCGCCAATGGCCCCGGTACAACATCAACCTCAAGGACTCCACGACCTACGCCTACATCCAGCGCACGGACGAGCCGTACCCGCGGCTCGCGATCGCGCGGCAGAAGGGGGAGGGGGGAGCGTACTACGGCCCGTTCGTCTCGGCGCTCGAGCGGGACCATATCCTCAAGGGCCTCCGCCGGGCCTTCCGGCTCCGGACCTGCCGGAAGCTCCCCAAGCGCGCCTGCCTCCGGTACCACATGGACTCCTGCCTGGGCCCGTGCATCGGCGCGGTCTCGGCGGACGAGTACGGCGAGGCCGTCCGGCGGGCCGAGGAGTGCCTGAAGGGGCGCGACCGCGAGCTCCTGGGCACGCTCCGCGAGGAGATGGCCGAGTACTCGGCCGCAAACAGGTTCGAGCAGGCCCTCACCCGGCGCGAGCAGATCCACGCGATCGAGGGGCTCGCCGAGCACCAGCGGGTCGACCGGCAGAAGGCCTACGACGAGGATGTCCTCAACTACATCGTGATCGAGGGGACGGTCTACCTCGCGCTCTTCAAGATCCATCTCGGCACCCTCACCGGCAAGCAGGAGTTCGTCTTCGACTATCGCGAGGAGTTCCTGCCCGAGTTCCTGGTCCAGTACTACGCCGAGCACGCGGTCCCAAAGGAGGTCGTGCTTCCCGAGGAGGCGGACCCGGCGATCGCGGACTACCTCTCCGAGATCAAGGGGCAGCGCGTCCGGGTCACGGTGCCGCAGCGGGGCGACCGCCGCCACCTGCTCGACCTCGTGAAGATCAACCTCGAGACCTCGTTCTTCGGCGACCGGATCAAGGTCGAGGCGCTTCGCGAGGCTCTCCGCCTGCCGACGCCGCCCGAGGTGGTCGAGTGCTTCGACATATCCCACCTCGCCGGAACGTCGACCGTCGGGGTCATGGTCCAGTTCCGGGGCGGGCATCCCGACAAGCGGAACTACCGGCGCTTCCGGATCCGGACGGTCGAGGGGGTCGACGACTTCGCCGCGATCGCCGAGGTGGTCCGCCGGCGGTACGCCCGACTCAAGAAAGACCGGGCCGAGTTCCCCGACCTCATCGTGGTCGACGGCGGCCGGGGCCAGCTCTCGGCCGCGAAGGCCGTACTCGACGACCTCGACCTGCACATCCCCCTCGTCGCGCTCGCCAAGCGCGAGGAGGAGGTCTGGGTGCCGGGCCTCTCCGTGCCCCTGCCCCTCGATCGGAAGGCGAAGGGGAGCCTCTTTCTCCAGGAGGTCCGCGACGAGGCCCACCGCTTCGCGATCACGTACAACCGCAGCCTGCGGTCCAAGGCGGTGCTCCAGTGACAGAGCGTTTCGAACTCGTCTCGCCCTTCAAGCCGAAGGGCTCGCAGCCCTCCGCGATCGCCTCGCTCGTCGAGGGGATCCGGGGCGGCGACCGGAAGCAGACCCTGCTCGGCGTAACCGGCTCGGGCAAGACCTTCACGATCGCGAACGTGATCGAGGAGGTTCAGCGGCCCACGCTCGTCATCGCGCACAACAAGACGCTCGCGGCCCAGCTCTACAACGAGTTCCGCGACTTCTTCCCGCACAACCGCGTCGAGTACTTCGTCTCGTACTACGACTACTACCAGCCCGAGTCCTACATCCCCCAGCGGGACCTCTACATCGAGAAGGACATGGCGATCAACCCGAAGATCGAGCAAATGCGACTCGCGGCCACCGCGTCGGTCCTCTCGCGGCGGGACACGATCATAGTGGCCTCGGTCTCGTGCATCTACGGTCTCGGCAACCCCGTCAATTTCCACGATATGGGCTTCGAGCTGAAGATCGGCGACAGCCTCAAGCGGTCCGAGCTCCTCCGGCAACTCGTCGAGATCCAGTTCGAGCGGAACGACATCGAGCTCCTCCCGGGCCGCTTCCGCGTCCGCGGCGATACGGTCGACATCGTGCCCGGGTACTACAACAACATCATCCGCGTCGAGACCTTCGGCGACCGGATCGAGCGGATCTCCGAGGTCGACCGCATCACGGGCCTCCTGAAGGAGCGGATGGACTACTTCTACGTCTACCCCGCCCGCCACTACGTGATCCCGTCCCACACCCGGGCCAAAGCGGTCGAATCGATTCGCGAGGAGCTGGAGCAACGCCTGCCCGAGCTCGGTCTCCTCGAGTCCCACCGCCTCCAGCAGCGGACCCTCTTCGACCTCGAGATGATCGAGGAGACGGGGAGCTGCAAGGGGATCGAGAACTACTCGCGCCACTTCGACTTCCGGCAGCCCGGCGAGAAGCCGTACTGCCTGCTCGACTACTTCCCGAAGGACTTCATGATGGTGATCGACGAGAGCCACCAGACGATCCCCCAGGTTCACGGGATGTACAAGGGCGACCGTTCGCGCAAGACTTCGCTGATCGACTACGGCTTTCGCCTGCCGTCCGCCTACGACAACCGGCCCCTGAAGTGGGAGGAGTTCCGCGAGTACCTACAGCAGGTGATCTTCGTCTCGGCCACCCCCGGCGAGTACGAGCAGCGGGTCTCGGACCGGATCGCCGAGCAGATCATCCGGCCCACGGGTCTCGTGGACCCCCCGGTCGAGGTCCGGCCGATAGCGGGCCAGACCCTCGACGTGATCGAGGAGGTGAAGAAGACGATCGCGAAGGGCGAGCGGGCGCTGGTCACGACGCTCACCAAGAAGCTCTCCGAGGAGCTCTCCGAGTGGCTCGCCGAGCGGGGAATCAAGACCCGGTACCTCCACTCCGAGATCGACACCATCGAGCGGACCGAGATCATCCGGCAGCTCCGCCTCGGCCGGTTCGACGTTCTCGTCGGGATCAACCTGCTCCGCGAGGGACTGGATATCCCCGAGGTCGGGTTTATCGGGATCCTGGACGCGGACAAGGAGGGATTTCTCCGCGACGCCCGGTCCCTGATCCAGACGATCGGGCGGGCGGCCCGAAACGCGAACTCGCACGTGGTCCTGTACGCGGACGTCATGACGAACTCGATCAAGAATGCGCTCGCCGAGACCGCGCGCCGGCGCGAGATGCAGCTCGAGTTCAACTGCGTCCACGGGATCGTGCCGCAGACGATCGTGAAGCCGATCCGCGAGGCCGAGGCCGATCTGAAGGATGCGAAGCACGTGCCCAAGCACGACATCCCGGCCCTGCTGGTCGAGCTCGACGCGGAGATGCGCTCCGCGGCCGAACAGCTCGACTTCGAGCGGGCGATCGCGCTCCGCGAGCGGATCCGCCAGCTCGAGCAGAAGGCGGGGGGCGAGGGCGCCCCCACCCCGCGGAAGCCGCGGGCGAAGAAGTCGTTCTGAGACTTTTCAGATCAGGGGCGACGGACACCCGTCGCCCGACGGCGGCAGGGGGCCGCCCTTGATCAGGAGCGGCATCGGGGTGACGGAGAGCTTGGCCATCACCAGGGCCTTGCCCCTCTCGGTCAGCGCGAAGATCGGGACGCCGGTCCCTCCCTGGACCAGCGCCTTCGTCCGTGCGGCCTCGCGCACCGTTCCCGAGGCGCAGGCGGTCGTGATGTCCGCGACCGCGACGAGGCGCTCGGCCTCGGCCGCAGTGAGGCCCGTGGTGTGGACCGCGATGATCAGGGAGGCGGGGGCCGCGGCCCGGACTCCCTCGGCCATGTCCGGCCCGGCGACGGTCACGGCGATCCGCTCATAGCCGTGCTCGAGCGCGTAGAGCGCCCCGTCCACCTGGTCGATCTCGGCCGTTTCGGGGAAGACCACCGCGCCGCCGGCATCGCGAATTCGCTCGATCACGGCCGGATACGGCGTGGTCTTCACCAGCCCGGACATCCGCCCTCCGATCCCCTGGACCAGGGCCGGGTCGGCAACGACCACCGTGCCCGCGCCGTCGCAGGCGAGCACGGCCGCGTCGAGGAGGCCCGAGCGGAGCCCCTCCATCATCAGCTCGGAGGCGCCGAAGAGGACGAAGTCGGCCTCCGAGAGGACCTGGCGGTCGGGCGTGCACATGCCGAACGACAGGATCCGCGCCTCCATGTTCGCGCGGATCGCGTCGGGCTCCATCGCCGTCACGGGCACGGCGAACCGCCGCGCGAGCGGGCAGTCCTCGATCGCGGGCTTCCCGACCTCGACCACGCGCCCCTCGCGGATCACGACGCGGGCCCGGCCGATCGCCTCGATCACGTGCTCGTCGCCTGCTGGATACGTCTCCTCCATATTGAACACGTCTGCGCGCCACATCGTATAGTATGAACGGATCGGGACCGCGCGTGCGGACCGCCGGAGCCGAGATCCTGTCGCGGATGGGGATGAAACCGCGCACCGGATCCTCCCGTCTGCCCGAGGTCGACCTCGCCCGTGCCCTCGCCCTCGGGATGATGGTCACCTACCACTTCCTCTTCACCCTCTGGTACCTGGGCATGGCGAACTTCGCGGTGCTGACCGGCTTCTGGCGGGTCTTCGCCTACGCCACGGCCTCCCTCTTCATCGCGATCGCCGGGCTCTCCCTGACCCTCGCGGCCGCGGCCCGGCGCCGGCGCGGGGCCACGGAGGGCGAGATCGCGACCGCTCAGGCGCGCCGGGGCCTCGTCGTCCTCGGGTGGGGGCTCGTGATCACGGTCGTGACCCTGGTCGCGCTCAACGAGGGCGCAATCCTATTCGGCGTCCTCCACCTGATCGGGCTCGGCACGATCCTCGCCATCCCCCTGGTCCGCCGTCCGCGGGCCGCGCTCGCTCTCGGCACGGTCTGCGTCATCCTCGGCCCGCTCGCGGCGCAGCTATCGGCCCCGCTCTGGCTCGCCTGGCTCGGCGTTCACCCCGCGGACTTCGTCTCGCTCGACTATGTCCCGCTCCTCCCCTGGTTCGGCGTACTGCTGATCGGCATTGCCGCGGGCTGGGCCATCTTTCCGAACGGCGAGCGTCGTCGGTCCCTGCCGCCGTTCCCGACATGGACGGAGCCCTTCCTCTGGGTCGGACGGCACACGCTCGCGATCTACCTGCTCCACGAGCCGGTCATCCTCGCCGTGCTCCTGACGCTCCGGCAGTACGGCTAGTCCTCTCCCTCGACAGCGAGCAGGAGCGCCTTGCGGAGCATGAACTCCGTGTACCCCGCGGCGATCCGCTCGTCCTCGTCGAGCGGATGGCGCCGGGCCTCCATCTCCTCGCGCCGGGACCGGGCGTGGCAGTAGTCGTGCCCCTCCTTGACCCGGATCAGGATCTCCTCGAGAGGCGCTCCGTTCACGGTGATCTCCTCCCTATCGGCCGCCTCGTCGCGTACCGTCACAACGACGTTCGCGGCCTCGAGGGCCGGCCGGATCTCCACGACCACCTCCTGCACCGTGCGGCCAGTATCGGCCGCGACGAGACGGCTCCGCGCCGCTCCGGGCGGGTGGCGCCAGACCAGGTCGAGCCTCGCGGCCTCCATCCCCTCAGGCCTCGTCGAACCGGAGCGAGGCCGAGTTCATACAGTAGCGCTTCCCTGTCGGCGGCGGGCCATCGGGAAAGACGTGCCCGAGGTGGGCGTCGCAGCGCCGGCAGCGCACCTCGTCCCGGGTCATGCCGTACGCGGTGTCGCGGACCTCGTACACGTTCGTCTCGGCTACCGGGCGTGAGAAGCTCGGCCAGCCCGTGCCCGACTCGAACTTGTCGTCGGAGCTGAAGAGGTCGATCCCGCAGCAGACGCACGTGTAGATTCCGCGCCGCTTGTTCGCATTGTATTCGTTCGCAAAGGCGGGCTCGGTGCCGTGGCCGCGAGCTACAGCGTACTGGGTCGGGTTCAGGCGCCGGCGCCACTCCTCGTCCGAGAGCCGGCACCGCTTCATGGGCACGGTCCGGTTCTCCTTGACCGAGTAGATCGGGACTTCTTCGTCGGACTCCATGCCCGAGAGTGGCCCCGCGCCTATATCAAGGGATCGTCAGAGTCCGAGCTTCTCCGCCGTCTCGCGGCAGAGCCCCGCCTCGTGGTGCTGGCCGAGCGCCTCCATCACCTCGGCCGTGAGCGCCCACGCGGTCGCTCGCTGGGGGTCGAGGTCGAGGGACCTCCCGAGCGAGAAGAGAGCGTCCTCGCACCGGCCGGTCGCCTTCTCCACCATGCCCCGCATCAGCCACGCGGTCGGGTCGTCCCCCTTGATCTCGAGAGCGGCCTCGAAGCACCAGCAGGCCTCCTCGTGCCGCTCCTCGTCCATCAGCCCGAAGCCGCGCTCGAGCCACTGGTCGAACCGGGCCGAGCCGAGCTTCGAGGCCGCTTCGACCCGCGCGAACGCCTCCTTCTCGCGGCCGAGCCGGTGAAGGGCCCGGGCCGTAGCCAGCATCGCTTTCCCGTTCTCGGGTTCGCGCTCGGTCGCGGCCTCGAGGCACCAGAGGGCGCGCGGGAGTTCGCCGGCCTCGAGGTAATCGAGTCCGCGGCGGAGCCATTCGCCTGCGACGTCGCCGTCCCCGGGCAGCCCGTCCGCCTCGAGCAGCGATTGGTACATCTTCGAGTAGTCGATGCTCCCCCTCCCTACCGGATCGTACGAGAGCCGTCCATAAAAGCTGATCCCTCTGCCGAAGAGTATATCTGCCGCGGGGGCGAGGTGCCGACCATGAGGCGAATGCAGTGAACCAGCTCGCAGGAAAGGTGGCGCTCGTGACCGGAGCGGGCTCCGGCATCGGCCGGGCCACGGCTCTCCTCTTCGCACGCGAGGGGGCGAAGGTGGTCGCGCTCGGCCACACGGCCGACGAGATCGAGGCGGTGGTTGCCGAGATCCACGAGGCAGGCGGCGTGGCCATGTCCATCGTCGCCGACGTCGCGCACGCGAGCCAGATGCGCGAGGCGGCTGACGCGGTGGACGCGCAATGGGGCCGGCTCAACGTGCTCTTTGCGAATGCGGAGATCAACGGCGTCATGGCGCCGATCGAGGAGCTCGACCCCGGCGACTGGGACGAGACGATCAACACGAACCTCCGCGGCACCTTTCTGACGATCAAGTACGCGGTGCCCCTGATGAAGCGGACCGGCAGCTCCGTGATCATCACCTCGTCCGTAAACGGCACGCGGATCTTCTCGAACACCGGTGCGACCGCGTATTCGGCCTCGAAGGCCGGGCAGGTCGCGCTCGGCAAGATGCTTGCAGTCGAGCTTGCAAAAGACCGGATCCGCGTGAACGTGGTCTGCCCCGGGAAGATCAGGACGGAGATCGAGAAGAACACCGTGAGGCGCGATCTGGAGAAGGCCCGCGAACCCGTGATCTTCCCCGAGGGCGAGATCCCGCTCACCGACGGCCGGCCGGGCATGCCCGAGCAGGTGGCCGCGCTCGTCCTCTTCCTCGCCTCGGACGCCGCGTCCCTGATCACCGGGACCGAGGTCTGGATCGACGGCGGCGAGTCCCTGCTTCAGGGCTGAACCGGCTGTCCGGCCTCGACGGCGCGCACGGCGTGGACTCCGCGGAGGGCCGAGAGTGCCGCGGCGAATCCGGTCAGGACGGCACCCACGCCGCCGATCACGCCGAAGGACGAGGCGAGCAGGGCCGGGTCGGCCTCGAGGATCGGGCCCGTGCTGCCGCCGGCGAGGAGGAGAGCCGCGAGCAGGACCGAGCCGATCGAGACCCCGAGCGACATCCCCAGGTTCCGGCCGGTCGCTGTGATGGCCGAGGCGAGCCCGAGCCAGCGCCGCGGCACCGCGGACATCTGCGCGGTGTTGTTCGGGGCCTGGAAGAGGCCGGACCCGAGGCCGATGACCAGGAAGGCGCCGAGCATCGGCACGAGCAGGCGGGCCGCGGCCGCGTACCCGGCGACGGCGTACCCGGCAGCGACCAGGCCCATGCCGACCGCGGCGAGGTACGGGAATCGCGTGCGGTCGTAGAGCCAGCCGGCGAGGGGCGCGGTCACGACCATGACCGCGGGCAGCAGGAGAAAGACGAGGCCGACCGTGGCCGGCGAAAAGCCCATGACCGCCTCGAAGTAGAACGGGCCGATCAGGTTCAGCATGAAGGTGGCGACGAAGTAGAGGAGCATCGCGACCACGGGGAGCACGTAGAGCGGCTCGGCGAAGAGCCCGAGGTCCACGAGCGGGGCCTTCACGCGCCGCTCGACAAGGACGAACGCCGCCGTGCCCGCGACGGCGACGAGGGCGCACGCGGCCGCCGGTGCGTCGACCACGGGGGAGTCGGCGAGCTGACCGAGGAAGAAGATCAGGCCGGCGAGGGCCACCCCGAGGGCCACTGCGCCGGGCAGGTCGAAGGAAAAGCGCTCCGGCCGCACGTGCGCCCGCGGCAGCACCCGGAACGCGGCAGCCACGACCACCACGCCGATCGGGATATTGATGAAGAAGACGTACGCCCACCCGAACGCCTCGACCATCCCCCCGCCGACGACCGGGGACGCGAGCGAGCCGATCGCGACCACGGAGCCCAGGTATCCCAGGGCCCGCCCGCGTTCGTGCGGCGGGAAGGCCTCGAAGATCAGGGCGTTCGAGATCGAGAAGACCATGGCCCCGCCGATCCCCTGGACGATGCGGGCCGCGATCAGGACCGCAAGGGTCGGGGCGAAGCCGCACGCGGCCGACGCGAGGGTGAAGAGGGTGAGGCCGGCGATGAAGAGCGGCGCCCTGCCCGTGTACTCCGCGATGCGCCCGGCCGGCAGGAGGAGCACGGTCATGATCAGCAGGTAGGCTGTGATCACCCACTGCGTGCTGTCCAGGTTCACCCCGAAGTGCGCCGTGATCGTCGGGAGCGCGATCGCGACCACCACGCCGTCCAGGACGGCCATGAAGACTCCGGCCAGCACGACTGCGAGGATCGCGTACCGGTTCGGCGCGGCGTCGATCTGCATGCGAAAAGAGGTTGGAAGGACGGAGGTATAAGGATGGGCTTCGCGATATCCCGGAGAAGACTCGATTCTCAGGCGGCCCTGTCGCGGAACGTGAGTACGGCAGAACTGTCCGGTCACGGTGCGGGGAGGGCGAGGCGCAAAGGGCCGAGGGGGGAGAGGGTACGAGCCCCTTCCCCGTTGCTGCCGAGCAGCGGAGCGAAGGCGAGCCGGCACCGCTACGGCAGTCTAACAGCATTGGTCCCACCGCACCAATAC
>JADGNL010000219.1 GCA_017883495.1 Methanomicrobiales archaeon
CCACGGCGTACGCCGACGAGCCGGCCAGCACCGGGACGGCCAGCAGGCCCGTGCCGATGATCCCGGCCGCGAAGAGGACGTACGCGAGGTCGCCGGCAAGCGGCCGCAGGGCCTCGGCCGCCTGCGACGCGGTCTCGATGGTGCCGACTCCGCTCAGGTGGAGGGTCGCGGCCGTGGTGACGATGATGAAGAACATGATCAGCTGCGAGTAGAGCATGCCGCCGACGGTGTCCGTCTGCATGTCGGCGACGTCCTCCTGCGTCACGGCCGGCGCCCCGGCGCCCATGTCGGAGGTCTGGCCGTTCACGATCTCCTCCTCGACCTCCTCCGACGCCTGCCAGAAGAAGAGGTACGGGGAGATCGTCGTGCCCAGGATCGCCACGATGTTGAGCAGATAGTCGGTCGAGAACTGGACGTGCGGGATCACCGTGTTGACCGCGATCGTCCGCCAGTCCAGCCCCACGATGAAGGCCGTCACGACGTACGCGAAGAGCGTCATGGCCAGGTACTTCAGGACCTTCGAGTAGGTCCGGTAGGGGACGAGGATCTCGAGGACGGTGACGAGCAGGGTCATCAGGATCAGCCAGAAGAGGTAGGGCAGGCCGACCAGGAGCTGCGCGGACGAGGCCATCGCCCCCAGGTCCGCGCCGATGTTGATCGTGTTCGCGGCCACCAGCAGGACGACCGCGGCGTAGAGCACCTTCTTCGAGTAGTGCTCGAGGATGACGCCGGCGAGGCCCTTTCCCGTCACCATGCCGATGCGGCCGCACATCTGCTGGATGACGATCATGAACGGCGAGGAGAACCAGACGAGCCAGAGCTGGCTGTACCCGAAGATCGCGCCCGTCTGCGAGTACGTCGCGACGCCGGACGGGTCGTCGTCGGCCGCGCCGGTGACGAAACCCGGGCCGATCCTCTTGAGGGCCCTCGTCAGGTAATTCGATCTCTTCTCCACCCTGTCTCCTCGCCCTCGTCGGGCCGGCGCGCCGGGCGCGCCCCGCCGGGGGCAGCGATGGAGTATACAGAGCGACAACGGCAATAAACTATACCGTCCCCCCGCCCCGGCTCTTCTGCGGATCCTCTCTTTCCCCTCGCGTCCGGCGGAAATTTATCCGTCCGGAGCTTTCTGATCTCTGCATGGGTACCCGGCCGGCCTCGGCCCTCGACCTCTTCACCGACTCGGTCAGGCTCATGGGCGACGCCACCCTCTGCGCGGTGATGGAGTTCGACGGGCGGCTCGACCCCACAGCCCTCGAGGCGGCCGCGCAGGCGTGCCTGCTCGCGCACCCGGTCCTCCACAGCCGGCTCGTCCGGGGGAGCGGACCGGCGTTCTGGGAGATGGCCGAGCCCGTGCGGGTCCCCGTCCGGGCGGAGGCGTGCGCGGAGGACTATCACCCCTGCGCCATCGGGCCGGTCGACCCGTACGGGCCGCTGCAGTTCCGCGTGAGCCTGCTGCGCCGGCCCTCGGGAGACGTCGTGGTCGTCAACCTCGCGCACGCCGCCGCCGACGCCTTCGGCCTCGCGACCCTCGCCGCCCAGCTGCTGCAGGAGTACGGGTCGCCGGGCAGCATCCGCCCCGCCGACGGCGGGATCCCCGAACGCGACACGCTCTGGACCCGCGCCCTGGACCCGGGAGCGCCCGTGCCGTCCGCGATGCGGATGATCGACCCGCTCTGGCCCGATCCCTTCGGCACGTCCGGGGCACCCTCGTCGTTTCATCGGGAGAGGATCAGCTCCGAGGCGCTGGCGGCGGTCCGGGAGCGCGTCGGAGCGCTCGGCGGCACCGTCAACGACGCGGTGATGGCGGCCTACTACCTCGCCATGAGCGACCTCACGGGACACCGGGGGCCGATGGCCGTCTTCTTCCCCGTCAACCTCCGCCAGCACCTCGCCGACGGCTCGCGGGTGATGAGCAACCAGGCCACCAACGTCAGCTTCACCCTCGAGCGCGCCGCGGGAGAGGGGATGGCGGAGGTCCTCCCCCGCGTCGTCGAGGCGACGGCCGCGCTCAAGGCGGGGCGCATCGGCGTGGCCGAGCAGGCCGAGATGGACGCGAACTGCGACCCCGAGGGCCGGCGGATCCACGAGATGGTGGAGCAGATGGCGGCCCTGCAGGCGACGGGCCTGGCGGACATCTTCGTCTCGAACCCCGGGCCGCTCGCGCTCCCCGGGCTCGACGGGCTCGCCGACGCATACCTCTGCTACCCGGGCGGGTACATGCCCACGACCTGTTTCGTCACCAGCACGTTCCGCGACCGGATGACGATCACCATGGGGTACCAGGAGAGCGAGCGGGCGCGGGAGGGGACGCGAACGGCGATGGACCTCTTCCGGTGGCACCTCCTCTCGCTCGCGGACGGGAGCTGACCCCGCCGGTCCGTTACATCCGCAATCCGCCGATACGGTGCGGGCGAAAATTCGAAAAAGAGATTATCCGGCCGACCCGTACTTCAGGTACGCGAGGACCGCGGCGCGGATCGCAATGATCTTCTCCTCCACCGGCGGCGACGCGCGGAGGTTGTTCAGGTTGAACGTGACGTACGTGTCCGTCTCGGGCAGGTAGTACCAGCAGGTGAACGACCCGGGGTATCCGCCGGTATGGCCCTGGACGGTCACGCCCGGCGGCGTGATGCGTTCGGTCCCGTACCCGAGGCCGTAGCGGCCCCCGGACTGGGGCGTGCCGTTCTCCATCGCCGCGAGCGAGGCGCTGGAGATCAGCTTCCCTTCGCGCAGGGCCCGGTGGAAGCGGTTGAGGTCGGCCGTCGTGCTGACGAGGTCGCCGGCCCCGCGGTCGAACTGGACGTAGAGGTCCGTGAAGTCGCGGAGCGTGCCGTTCTCGTCCCGGAACGCAGCCTTCATGTGAGGGCCGGGGATATGGTTGGTCTGCTGGAAGAAGGTCTCGTTCAGGCCAGCGGGGACGAGAATGGCCCGGGTGACGTAGTCCTCGTACGGGACTCCGGCCGACTTATCGACGATGAGAGTGAGGAGGATGTAGTTCACGTTCGAGTACGTGTAGTTCGCCCCCGGCGGGTACAGGGGGCTCGCCGCGAGCCCGACCTCGAGGCCGGCCTGATAAGGAACGGGCGTATCCGGATACTGTATCTCCTGCTGGTTGATGGCGGACTCGTCGTAATCCGCGATGCCGCTCGTGTGATCGAGGAGCTGGCGGACCGTGATCCGGTGGCCGTTCGGGACCCGCTCAACGAGGTCCGCCGGCAGCCACCGGTCGATGGTGTCGTTCAGCGAGAGCCGGCCCTCCTCGGCGAGCTTCTGGACGGCGACGCTCGCGAAGGTCTTCGAGACGCTGGCGATCAGAAACCGCATGCCCGGAGTCGCCGGCTCGCCCGTGGCCTCGGACGCGTTGCCGGCCGCGGAGTTCCAGGTCCACTGCGGGGTCGAGATCCCGATCTGCAGCCCCGGGACGCCGGTCGCGTTGACCTCGTTCTCGATCAGCCGCTGGAGCTCAGTGGCGTTCTTCGCCGGCGGCGCATGCGTCCTGGCGGCCGCGTCCGCGCTCGCGGACGACGACGCCTGCAGGCAGCCGGCGGCGGCGAGGCAGGCGAGAAGGAGAATGGCGACGGCGATACCGATCCGAGGGGTCCGCTTCATGCGATCACGATCGAGAGCTCGGCGGCGTACGACAAAATTGTTGGTATCGGTAATGCTCCGGTCCGGTCACTCGTTGAACCGCCGG
>JADGNL010000220.1 GCA_017883495.1 Methanomicrobiales archaeon
GGATCTCTTTGAAGAACCCGTCCCCCTCGGTCAGCGTCGCGAGGATCCGCGAGGCGTGCTCGGGCCCGACGCCCCGGCCCGCGAGCGCGATCACGGCCTTCTTCCCGCTCGAGAGGACGATGTTCGCGTTTCGCAGCAGCCGCTTCTCGACCTCGCGCTCCTCGGGTGTCTTCTCCTTCTTGTTCGCGATCGCGTACAGCGGCTCGTCCCAGGGCTTGAGCGCGGCGATCAGCCGGGCCGAGCAGACGGGACATTTCGGTCGCTCCTCCACGCGCGAGACCTTGGTCCTGAACTTCCACTTCCGGCAGTTCATGCAGCAGAGGATCACGTCCGAGTCCTCGATCCGCCGCTTCACGGTCGCGAGGATGGCCGTGTCAGCCGACTCGGGCGGGATGAGGTCGCGCGAACTGAAGAGGCCGGCCGCGCCGAGGACCGAGACACGGGTGGTCACGATCTCGATCGCGCCGTCGCGGATGGCGGCCACGATCCCGGCCGCTGCCTCGACGTCCATGTAGTTCTCGAAGAGCTCGCGGTACGTCTCGCGCTGCACCACCGTCTTGTCGAAGAGGGCCGAGAGGCGGTGGATCGAGAGCCGCTCGTAGTCGGCGTCGGGGTCGATTGCGCCGAACTTCTTCGCGACCTGCACGAGCTTCCACTTGTACAGCGCGGTGCGCTTGAGCCCGAGCTCCAGGAGGCCCCGGATGTGCGCGGGCTCGAGCGAGACGAGGGCCTCCCTGACCTCCGCGGCCCGGAGCGACTTCGGCAACCGGAGGAGAAAACGGTACGCGTCGACCTCGAGCCCGACGGTCGTGCCGTACCGGGCCGAGAGGAGGAGCGAGAGGACGCGGGCCAGCACCTCGTTCGCGCGGTGGCCGGCGCAGACGTTGCAGACCACGCCCTCCTCGGCGTTCTCGAGCGTGACCGTCCGGTCGGACGGGATGATCGCGCGGTCCCTGTCCATCCCCTCGAGGAACCGCTCGGCGTAACGGGCCGCACGTTCGTTCTTGATGTAGTCGGCAAATCGCCGCGTCCGGCGGAGCGCCCCGACCTCCTGCGCGACCGCGTACGGGACCGGGATCTGCTCCCCCTCCCAGCTCGGGAGCTCGCCCTTCGCCCTCTTTGCCGGCTCGACCGTGATCCGGCCCTCCTCGGTATCGAGCACGCGCCAGAGCTGGCCCTTGGTGATGAAGACCGAGCCCGGGTGGATCATGCCGACCACGAACGACTCGTCGAGGGTGCCGACCGTGCGGCGGCTGGCGAGGTCGAAGACCGGGACCTTGCGCTCGTCGTGGATCATCGAGAGGTTTGCCATCAGGTACCGCCGGGCCCGGGCCGTGGTGATGACCCGCGTCCCCTCGCGCCGGACCAGGCGGTGGCCCTCCATCTCGTCCACGACCTCGTCGAGGAGCGCGTTCGCGTCTGGAAACGTCGCGGTCCCCGCGAGGATCGCGCGGACCTGCGCGAGCTCGATCTCGCCGTGCTCGACCAGGAGGGCCGCGACCTGGTTCGCGAGCACGTCGGCCGCGCCGTACGGGATCCGGACGCGCTCGACATCGCCGGCTTTCGCGCGCCGGACGATCACGCCCGACTCGAGCAGGTCGTCGAAGCCGGTGGCGAGGATTGTCCCGCGCGAAACCGCCTCGAGCCGGTGGCCGGCGCGCCCGACCCGCTGGACGAGCCGCGCGACCTCGCGGGGCGAGCCGAACTGGATGACGTGCTCGACGTGACCGATGTCGATCCCGAGTTCCATGGACGAGGTGCAGATCAGGGTCGAGATCTCGCCCTTCTTGAACCGTTCCTCGGCGTCGATCCGGACCTCGCGCGAGAGCGAGCCGTGGTGGACCTCGACGTCGCCGCGCTTGAAGAGCGCGTGGCCGAGCGCCTCGGCCGTCACCCGGGTGTTGGTGAAGACCAGGTTCGAGCCCGAGGGGTCGAGGGCGCGTTCGACGCATCGGGCCTGGGCGTCGAACTGCTCGCCGGCGTAGACCACGCCGAGGGAGAGCGCCTTCGCGATCGGCACCTGGACCACGCGAAACGGGCGCGGGCCGCAGAGGAACCGCGCCACCTCCTCGGGGTTGCCGACCGTGGCCGAGAGGCCGATCCGCTGGAACTCGCCCGCGTACGTCCTGATCCGCTCGAGCGCGACCGAGAGCTGGGCCCCCCGCTTCGAGCCCGCGAGCTCGTGGATCTCGTCCACGATCACGTACTTCACGCCCTTGAGGTGCTTTCGCAGGGTCCTGCCCATGAAGATCGCCTGGAGCGACTCGGGGGTCGTGATCAGCAGGTCCGGCGGGTGAAGCGCCTGCTTGCGCCGCTCCGCCTGCGTGGTGTCGCCGTGCCGGACGCCGACCGTGAGGCCGAGCTCGCGGCACCACCACTCCATCCGGGCGAGGATGTCGCGGTTGAGGGCCCGGAGCGGGGTCACGTAGATAGCGGAAAAGCCGCCGCTCGTTCCGTGGAGGAGCCCGTGGAAGACCGGGAGCATGGCCGACTCGGTCTTGCCCGTGCCCGTGGGCGCGATCAGCAGGACGTGCCTGCCCGCGACCACCTCGGGCACGGCGAGCTCCTGGGCCTCGGAGAGCCCCTCGAACCCGTGGTCCGCGATCGACTGCCGGATCCGGGGGTCGAGCAGGTCGAGCGCGCTCACGGAGCCGCCCTCACCATGGGCTCGAGGGCCTCGATCGGCCCGAGCAGCGTGCCGTCCGCGAGCAGGATCTCGACCGTCTCCCGTTTCAGGCAGCGCGAGATCGGACTGAACGGGTCGGCCACGATCTTCCGGACATCGTAGCCCGCGAGCTCGTTGAACGAGGGGACGAAGAGGACCCGCGTCGGCGTGGCGGCCGGCGGAAGGCGCAGGCAGGCGTCGTCGACCTCGCCCATGAGGTACGCGGGGGCGCGGAGCGCGCACCCGACCTCGTCCTGGACGGCCGCGAGCGGGTGGTGATGGCCGACGAGCACGAGCTGGCCGGCGAGGCAGGGGCCGGGCAGGGTGTGGCCGTGGAGGTACCCGACGCCGTCGACCACGACGCCGGTCTTCTCGGCGAGCTCGTCGACCCCGAGAAAGCGCTCGATCCCGGGGTCGTGGTTGCCGGGCACGACCAGGATCGGGACCCTGGCCCGGAGCGCCGCGAGCACCTCGGGGAGCTCGCGCCACTCCTGTCTCGTCGTGAAGGGCACGGACTGCTTGACGTCGCCGAGGAGGAGGAGCCGGTCGGGCTTCGTCCGGTCCACGAGGCGGGCCACTCGCTGCATCCGCTCTATGGACCGGCTCGAGAAGTGCCATCCGTGGCGGGCGAGGTCGGACTCGATCCCGAAGTGGAGGTCGGCCACGACGAGCGTCCGCTCCCCGTTCTCGACCACCACGGCCGGGCCCTCGGCCAGAAAATCGAGCTTCATGCCAGCCGGATCAGCCCGCGGCGGGGCATGTAGCACTCGCCCTCCTCGAGGAGGCCCGCGAGCGCCTCCTCGACCTCGACCTTCGCGCAGCCCTTTCCCGCACCGAGCGTGACGAGCTCGGCCTGCTCCACGCCGTCCCGCCCGCCGGCCTGAATCCGCTCAAGGAGCAGCGCGGGGAGATCCACGCCCTCCGCCCGGACCGAATCGGCCGCGGGCACGAGCCCGAGCGCCCGCTCGGCCATGGCCCGGAGCTCCTCGACGGTCGCGGGCGTCACACTATAGGCCTCGACCGCCTCGTCCGCGAGGGGGTCGTCGCCCTCGCCGCGGAGGCGGGCCGCGAGGGACTCGAGCCGCGCCGCGGTCCGGTCCGCGGCCCGGACGAGCCAGCGATCGCGCACGCCCCGGTCGACCTGCGAGACCGAGATCGGCCGGACCGTCGGCCCCTGCCGACCGGGCTCGGCGTAGCCCAGTACGGCCACGAACGCCGGCGGCGCGATCCCGGCGAGCGCGGCGAGGACCTCGGGCTCCCGCGAGCTCGCCCGGACGAGAAAGACGCCGGTCGGATCCGAGACCCGCGCC
>JADGNL010000221.1 GCA_017883495.1 Methanomicrobiales archaeon
CGGCACGATCTCGAGCAGAGGATATGCAACGCACGTCGAGACGAGGGCGGTCGCGCCAGCTCCTCCCAAGGTGACGGCCGTGGCCCACCGCGGAGTCGGCATGAAGACCCACGCAACTCCAGGGGAGATCGAGGCACGGGAGGCCGCGTACTTCGCCAATCGCCCGGAGTCCGTCGGTGACCCGAAGCGTTAATTCGGCAGAATATTGCAGTAGTTATTGTATGGCTTCCCCACTTCTCGCAGTCATCCTGTCGTTCTTCATTCCCGGTCTCGGGCAGTTCTACACGGGACAGCTCTTCAAGGCGGTCCTGCTCTTCGTCCTCGCCGTGATCTTCGGCGCCCTCTCCACCATATTGATCGGGATCCCGTTCTACCTGATCGTCTGGATCTATTCGATGTACGACGCATACACGGTCGCACAGAAGCAGGCGTCGTAGGCAGAGATCGACACCTTCCGGGCACACATTTTTCAACAACGATTCTACCGGAAGGCGGTACGTGAAAAGCAGACCGGGGGGCGCTTGCGTCGGGCCGATGACCACTCGATAGCCTTCACTGGAGAGCTGCCGCACGAGTCCTCGGCGTCCTCTCGGCACTACGACGATCCGCCCCTGCCCATACAAACGATCTCCTCGACAGCTCGCAGCATTCCAGCCAGGTCCGAATGATCCCGCAATCCGTACGGGAAGTCGTGGCCGGAAACGTTCCTTCACCCCGCACGCGACGTTCGCGAAGAGAAGAGCGCTCGACAGGGACAGTTGATACCGACGGGCGGCGCGGAAGGCAAGCTGGATGCGAAACAATGCAGAAGTGGATAAGAAGTGCGAGGGAGGCGATTCGAACGCCCGAACACCTGCGTGACAAGGCCCTCAACCTTGCGCCTTTGACCTAGCTCGGCAACCCTCGCGCGTGTGCCATATCAGGTCGGCCCGGATCGGTATATACCTTCCGTCCGCCACAGCCTCCGCCTGGCCCAATAGTATTATGCCGGTCACCGATGCACGAAAATGCGCAGATGTGGTCCGAGATCATGCAGGCGTTCGCCGACTCCCCGTCCCAGGAACGGGTCGTTCGCTTCCTCCTCGAGAACGGGCTCGGGGTCAGTGCCGGTGGGCGGGTGGTCTGCAACCGGATCGCGATCCCCGCGACCCAGGTGGCGGCCGCCGTGGGCGTCGATCGCCGGGTCGTGGACGCGACCGCGAAGCGGATCCTCGACGACGACCGGCTCGCGCCGATCTTCAGCAGGATGCGCGCGACCCCGGATCTCTCGATGGTGGCCGAGCACCTCGGGCTCTCGGTGATCACGGTCATGGTCGACGACGCCCGGGCGCGGGGAATCGTGGCCTCGGCGGTGCGCGTTCTGGACGCGCACGACCTCGCGATCCGCCAGATCTTCGTGACCGACCCCTACCTCGCCGAGGAGCCGAAACTCGTCGTGATCGTGGACGGGACCCTCCCGCCGGGCGTGGTCGACGAGCTCCGCTCCCTTCCTCACGTGCGCCGAATTATCCTGTGAGGACGTCCATCTCCCGCCAGAGTCGGTACATCCTCCGGCGCGAGCGGTGCGGCAGGGCGAACGAGCGATCGAGCTCCCTCTCCATGGAGACTACCCGGTCTCCTTTCAGCCGCTTGTCCGCGTAGGCGACAAGCCGCTCCTCGGGCGTCACGGGCACGCAGTCGCGGGGCAGGAGACCGACCAGGGCGCACTCGTCCGCGGTCAGTCCCGCGCCCGTATGCCGCTCGACGATGAGGCAGATGGCTTCGGGCCATCCGCTCGCGCGAAGGAGCGCAGCACCTGCCCTCGCGTGGCCGATACCGTGGGTGACCGACCGGCCGATATCGTGGAGCATGCCGCCGGCTTCGAGGAGGGCGCGGTCGTACAGAGGGTCGCCGCCGGCGAGCTCGAGGGCGAGGGCCGTCACGGCCCGGCAGTGGCGGACCACCCTCTCGTCGCAGCCGGCGTCCCGGAGCAGGGCTCCGTACTCACTCATGCCCGAGCGAGGAGGCGATCGCCTCGCGCCGGCGGTGGAGCGCGAGGAGCAGGATGTCGTTGTCGAAGTGGGCGATGGGCGAGCCGCACTCGGGGCAGCAGAAGTCGACGTCCATGGCCTGGTTGAAGGTCACGAGCAGGCCGCACTGGCCGCAGCGGTAGAAGTCGTTCTCCTCCTCGAACCGCTCTCGGGCCCTGAGCTTCTCGAGGACTGTCTCCATCTCTTCGGCCATGGCACCGGGGATGGTATCGAGCCGGAGGCGCCAGAGGTACGTGAGCCAGCCGGTCTCGTTGTTCTTGATCCGCCGGTACTCGGCAAGCCGCCGCTCGTACAGGGTGTAGAGCGTGTGCCGCACCGTGTTCAGATTGATCTTGGTGACTTCGGCGAGCTCCTCGTCGCTGAACTCGCCCTCGTCGGGGAAACGCTCGATCAGCAGGAGCCCCTCGTCACCGATGAGCCGGTGCAGGTACGCGGCGACGGCGGGATGTTCAAGGATCTCGGGGACGGCTACCATCGCTCCATATATGTTCGCACGGCCGTTATATGCTTATCCAGGAGTGCAAGGGCGGCGACCTCGTCCGGGCCGGTCGCCCGAACCGAGACGACCGCGCTTCCCGCCGGGATCGCGGTACCGGGAGGCGGGATATCGGCGGCGATCGGGCCGAGGCACGAGAGGTCGGCGCCGACCACGAGATCCCGATCGGCGAAGAGGATCCGGCGGACTGCGTACTGTCGGGGCTCCGGGCGGGCATCGGGGAGGCGGCCGACGCAGGCGTCGAGATGGAGCCGGACCAGGTTCACGCCGGTCGCGGCCTCTACGGTATCGAGCGTCCCCTGGAACCGCGGGTTGATCTCGATCGCCACGGGTGGACCCTCGTCCGGAAGGACGAAGTCGACCCCGACCGCGCCCACACAGCCGCTCGCGCCCGCGATCGTCTCGGCAAGCCCGGCCATCTCTTCGGCAAGCGGATGATCGCAGGGCGTGACCGAGCCGGCGAAGCCGTAGTCCGTCCCGGCGCCGCCGCGGAGGAGCTGCCGATTCGTCGCTAAGGCGACGGCGCGGCGGCCGTCGGCGATGCACGAGACCGATGCCGGGACGCCCGCGACCACCTCCTGGAGAAGGAACGACTGATCGGGGAAGAGCGCGGACCAGGCTGCGAGTTCGCTGTCCGACCCGATCACCGCGTTCCGCCAGCCCCCCGACCCGTGGACCGGCTTGGCCATGGCCGGATACGTGCCCGGCGCGAGCCGGCGCGGAGCCCGCACGCCGAGCGCCTCGAAGAAGGACTGGGTCTCGCCCTTGTCGAGGAACCGCGCCGCCGTCGCGGGCGGCGTGCCGAGGAGAGGGACAGAGAGGGCGAGCGTCTCCGCGCCCGAGCCCGCGAGGAACCCGTCGACCCCGTGCTCGCGCGCGGCAGCGGCCGCGAGGGCCGCGAGTTCCTCGAGCGTCTCGAACCGGACGCACGCATCGGCCGTACGGGCGAGGTCGAGGTCGCAGAAGTGGTCGACCGCGACCACGCCGTACCCGGCGCGGCGCGCGGAGCCAGAGATGTGCCGGGTCGCGAAGCCAGCCACGAGGAGTCGACCGCTCACGTCCCCTCCGACGGCCCCTCGGCGAACTTGCCGTGTGCGGAGGGGATGATGCGTATCCGGGCGCCGGGGAACGATGCCCCGAGCTCCCGCCCTTCGAAGAGCCGGTCGAGGAAGACCGCGAGCCCCGCGATCTCCGAGTGGGGCTGGTTCGTGACAGCGACGTTGAAGTCGGCCAGGTCGTATACCTCCCCCGGGACCTTCTCGGCCCCGACCACGACTAGCACGCGTTCGCGGGGACGGATCTCGTCGATCACGTCGGGCAGGTTCAGCCCGTACATGGTCAGGTGGACGACGGTCCCACCTTCCGCCTTCCAGTCGGCGATGCACCGGCGCCACTTCACGCCGTTCTCGGCCTCGAAGCCGCCGCCCCAGCGCTCGACCACGTCCTCGATCGACGCGACCACCCCCCGGTCGTCGGCAGCAAGGAACATGCGGCGGGCGCCGAGGGCGCGGGCGGTCAGGCCCACATGGGTCGTGACGCGCTGGTCCCGCTCGGGCCGGTGGCCGAGCCGGAGAACGGCGACCTCACGAGTCATCGGGCCTCCGCACGCGGATGACTCCGTTCTCGACGAAGAACGGCACATCCTTCCCGTACCGGACCTGGCAGAGAAGAAGCGAGTCCTGGATAGCGAGGAGCTGGACGCGGTCGCCCTCGCGTCGGGCGAGCAGGGCCCGCTCGAGCCGGGCGGCCGAAGCGACCACCGCGTCCTCGGCAAGCCCGGTGGCCGCCGCGAGTTCGGACACCGTCGCCGATCCCGGGCCGCGGGAAAGAGTCGTGTAGCAGAGCCAGTCGAGGTCCTCGTCGCGCATCGCCATCAGGTACGGCGCGAGAGAGGATTAGAGGTTCGGCTCCCCGCGGGAAGAGGCGAGGAGCAGGGTATACAGGCCGGGGCCGAGGAGCGACTTCGCTTCGTCCCTGTAGCCCTCGTCGATCCGCTCGAAGAGCCGGCTCGTCCCGCAAGGCGTTGTCCTGATTCCAACCCGCTCTGCTCGGGTGAGGAGGCCGTCGGCCTCGAGCGCGCCGATGAGCGGGAGGACATAGTAGTGGGGGACGCCGAGTCGTTCGGCGATCCTGCGCGTGGTCGGCAGTCGGATCAGGATCGCGTCGCTCATGAACTCGAGTCCGAGCGCCCTGTCCTCGACGAGCAGGAGCGCGAGCATGGCATCGATGGTCGCCTCGAGTGTCGGTGCAGACATCGGGGAAACGTTGGGTCCAGGCCTACTTCTTTGTGCCGTGCTCGCCCTCGGGCATGGCCTCGAGATAGACGAGTTCGGCGCCGCAGTCCGATGCCATCTGCTCGAGCTCGGTCTTGCGGAAGTGGTGCGCGTAGACTTTCAGGTCGCCGTTGGTGACGGCGAGGATGATGTAGCGGGGCTGGCGAACGCCCTCGCCCACCTTGGTTCGCTCACGGACAAAGATCTTCATGGTTGTCACATCAACTGCTAAATCAGTTGATAGACCGAATATTCATCCCCGAACCGATATATGTATGGGTATGACACCCGGATTGAAACGCTACGAGCTGCGGTCCGGCCTCGGGTCCGAGACTCTTGTCCGCCGAGGCTTGATGGAGGAACTCGGCGAGGCCGGGCAGCTGCGGATCACGCCGGACCTCAACGTGATCAAGCTCGGTGGCCACGGCGCGATCGATTACGGGCGCTCGGTCATGCATCCGCTCAGCGCCGAGCTCGGCGAGCTCTCCCGGACGGACGATCTCCTGGTCGTGACCGGCGGCGGTGCGCGTGTCCGTCACATCATGGACGTGGGGATCGACCTCGGCATGCCGACAGGGGTGCTCGCCGAGCTCTCGGCCAAGATCTCGGAGCAGAACGCGACCATGGTCGCGCTCCTCCTCTCGGAGTGGGGGGGGACGCGGATCCATCAGGACGACCTCCTCGAGCTCCCGACGCTGATCCGGCTCGGCCAGCTCCCCGTGATCCACGGAACGCCGCCGTACGGGCTCTACGAACACCCGGCCCGGGCCGGCGGGATCCCGCCGCATCGGACGGATACGGGCGCGTTCCTGATCGCGGAGGTTCTCGGCGCCCGCTCCTGTATCCTCGGCAAGAACGTGGACGGGCTCTACTCGGCGGACCCCCGCACGCACCCCGACGCCGAGCTGATCGAAGATATACGTGCTGATGAGGTGATCGCGATGAACCTCGACGACCTCGTCCTCGAACGGATGGTCCTCGAACTGATGCAGACGGCAGTTCACATCCGCGAGCTCCGGATCGTGAACTGCCATGTGCCCGGCAATATCACGGCAGCCGTACGGGGCGAGCCGATCGGGACCGTGATCCGGGCGTGAGACGCGGGGTTGGTCGCCCCCGCGGACAGGGCGTGCACGGAGAGAAGGCTTAAACTCGCGAAGGGGAGACTCTTATTCACGGCTCGGTTCGACTGATAATGAAACGAAATACCTTCTACCTGCTGATCGGGGTCATCGGGATACTCCTGGTGGGCGTACTCTGGGTCTCGATTCAGCTCGCGACGCCGGTCCTGATCCAGCTGTCCTTCCTGATTGCCGTGCTCGTCGGTTACCTGTTGCGTCGTACCGTCACCGAGACCATCGAGGACGAACGGACGAACGTGATCACGCAGCACGCGGCCGTTGCGACCCTGAGCGTCTTCTGGATCGTCTTCTTCTTCGTCAGCATCGGCTCGGTCGTCTGGGAGTTCAGCCGTCCCCTCGGAATCATCTTCCCGGGACCGCCCGGCCCCGGTCCCGGGGTGGTGGTCGTGGTGGAGGGACCGCATTTCGGGAGCCTCGGTCTTGTGCAGCTGGGCCTGCTCGGCCTGATGATCATCCTCTACGGCGGGTTCCGGATCTACTATGCCCGGAAGTTCGGGGATTGGGAGTCGGATGAAGAATAAGATCCGGGTGCTGCGGGCCATGCGCGAGATCACGCAGGAGGAACTGGCCGGGGCGCTCGGCGTTACCCGGCAGACAATCATCGCCATA
>JADGNL010000222.1 GCA_017883495.1 Methanomicrobiales archaeon
ACGGGCGCGAGTACGTGATCGAGAACCGCCCCGGCCAGTTCACGCCCGCGCCCTGGGTCAACGTGCTTGCCAACCCGTCCTTCGGCTCGATCGTCTCCGAGAGCGGTGGCGGGTACACCTGGGCCGAGAACGCGCATGAGTTCCGGCTCACTCCCTGGTGGAACGACCCGGTCACGGACCGGGCGGGCGAGGCCTTCTACCTGCGCGACGAGGAGACCGGCGCGTTCTGGTCGCTCGCGCCCCTGCCCGCGCGGGGGCCGGGCACGTACCTGACCCGGCACGGGTTCGGGTACTCGGTCTTCGAGCATGCGCAGGACGGACTCTCCGCGACCATGACCGTCCACGTCGCGGTCGACGCTCCCGTGAAGTTCTGGCAGATCCGGGTGCGAAACCGCTCGGGGCGGAATCGATCGGTCACGGTGACTGGATACGTCGAGTGGGTGCTCGGCCAGCTCCGCGAGTCGACGGCGATGCAGGTGGTGACCGAGATCGATCCCCTGACCGGCGCCATCCTGGTCCGCAACTCCTACAACGCCGACTTCCCCGACCGTGTGGCGTTCTTCGACGTGAACGAGTTGAACCGGACGGCGACAGGCGATCGGCACGAGTTCGTTGGCAGGAACGGGACGCTGGCCCGGCCGGCGGCGCTTGAGCGTGTTCGCCTCTCCGGCCGAATGGGTGCCGCGCTCGATCCGTGCGGAGCACTCCAGGTCCCGCTCGAGCTCGCCGACGGCCAGGACCTCGACGTCGTCTTCATGCTCGGCGTCGGCAGGGACGGGGACGAGGCCAAGGCCCTGGTCCAGCGGCACCGCGGCGTGGCCCCGGCCCGGGCCTCGCTCGAATCCGTCCGGCGGTACTGGGACTGGACTCTCGCATCGGTCGCGATCGAGACCCCGGACCGGTCGGTGGACCTGCTTGTGAACGGCTGGCTCCTCTACCAGGTGATCTCATCGCGCCTCTGGGGGCGCTCGGGCTACTACCAGTCGGGCGGGGCCTTCGGCTTCCGCGACCAGCTCCAGGACGTGCTGGCCCTGCTCCACGCGGAGCCCCGCCTGATCCGGCAGCACCTGCTTCTCTCGGCAGGCCACCAGTTCGTCGAGGGCGACGTCCAGCATTGGTGGCATCCGCCGTCGGACCGGGGGGTGCGGACGCGGTGCTCGGACGACTACCTCTGGCTGCCGTACACGCTCTGCCGGTACGTCCTATCGACGCGAGACACGGGGATCCTCTCGGAACGCGTCCGCTACCTCGAGGGCCGGCAGCTCAAGCCCGACGAGGAGTCCTACTACGATCTGCCGACCGTCTCGGAGAAGCAGGGGACGCTGTATGAGCACTGCGTCCTCGCGATCGAGTACGGTCTCCGTTTCGGTGCGCACGGCCTGCCCCTGATGGGCTCGGGCGACTGGAACGACGGCATGAACATGGTCGGGATTCAGGGGAGAGGGGAGTCGGTCTGGCTCGGCTTCTTCCTCTACACGGTCCTGCTCCAGTTCTCGGGAGTCGCACGGGCCCGGGGCGACGAGGCCTTTGCCGAGCGCTGCGTTGCCGAGGCCTCGCGACTCGCCGCGAACCTGGAGAAGGCCGGCTGGGACGGCGAGTGGTACCGCCGCGCCTACTTCGACGACGGCACGCCGCTCGGCTCGGCGGAGAACGAGGAGTGCCGGATCGATTCTGTCGCCCAGTCGTGGGCCGTGCTCTCGGGCGCGGCCGGCGCGACGCGCGCCCGGTCGGCCATGGACGCGGTCGACCGGCTCCTGGTCCGGCGCGACGCTAGCCTGATCAAGCTGTTGACGCCGCCCTTCGACCACGCGGACCCGTCGCCCGGGTACATCCAGGGCTATGTTCCGGGGGTGCGCGAGAACGGCGGGCAGTACACGCACGCGGCGATCTGGGCGATCATGGCCTACGCGGCGCTCGGCGACCGGGACCTGGCCTGGGGGCTCTTCGACCTGATCAACCCGATTCACCACGGGCAGAGCCGCGACGCGATCGGTACCTACCGGGTCGAGCCGTACGTGATCGCGGCCGACGTCTACGGCATCGAACCGCACACGGGCCGCGGCGGCTGGACCTGGATGACGGGTGCGGCCGGCTGGGCGTACCAGCTCCTGCTCGAATCGCTGATCGGACTGCGGTTCGACGTGGACACGCTCCGGTTCTCCCCCTGCCTGCCGCCGGGATGGGAACGGTTCGTGCTGCGGTATCGGTTCAAGGAGACGGTCTACCGCTGCACGATCCGCTCGAGCACGCGGGCGTGCGGCGTCCGTTCGGTCGTGGTCGACGGTGTCGAGCAGCCGGACCACGCGGTCCACCTGGTCAACGACCAGCGGCCCCACGAGGTCGAGGTCGAGCTCGGCTGACTACTCCGTCCGCTCGCGCAGGCTGCGGCGGAGGAGTTTCCAGCCGTGGACCCGCGGCAGGGAGTCCACGAGCTCGAGCCGGCGCGGGCACTTATATGGCGCGAGCCGGAGAGCGCAGTAAGCCCGGAGCTCGTCGAGCGTGATCGTCACACCTTGCGCGGGGACAACGGCGGCGACCGGGATCTCGCCGCGGCGCTCGTCCGGGATCCCGAAGACCGCCACGTCCGCGATCGCGGCGTGGCCGATCAGGACGTCCTCGACCTCGGTCGGGTAGATCTTCCACCCCGACATGATGATCATGTCCTTCTTGCGGTCCGTGACGTAGAGGACGCCGTCGTTGTCGAGGCGGCCGATATCCCCCGTGAGGAACCAGCCGTCCTCGCGGAAGACCTCGGCAGTCGCGCTTGAATTCTTCCAGTACCCTTTCGCGACCGACGGACCGCGGAGCGCGATCTCGCCGTCTTCGCCGGCGAAGAGCTCACGGTCGGGATCCTCCGCATCGACGATCCTGACCTCGGTGTACCCGACCGGGACGCCGACCGAGCGATACCCGCGGTGGAGCTCGGGATAGGCGGGCAGGGTCACGGTCCCCGAGCCGCAGACGATCGTCTCGGAGAGGCCGTACGCGTTCGCGACGGGGATGCCGTACCGCGCGTCGAAGGCCTCCCAGACCGTGGGCAGGAGCGAACCGCCGCCGGAGATGATCGTCCGGGCCGATGCGAGGGCGTCGTCGGCCTCCGGGCCCGCGTGGACCAGCGCGTGGATCACGGGCGGCATGCCCGCAAGCACGGTCGGCCTGTACTGCCGGGCGAGCGCGAGGTAGCCGTCGAGGTCGTACCGGTCCATAACGATCCAGGTGCCGCCGGCACGGAGCACGGCGAGGCCCCAGGAGACCCCGACGTGGCCCATGGGGTAGATCCCGAGGTAGACGTCGCCGGGGCCGAGCGCGAGCGCCTCCACCTCGGCATCGAGCGCGGCCGTCCATGCGCCGTGGGTCAGCATGGCCCCTTTCGGTCTCCCGGTCGTCCCGGCAGTGTACTGGATATGGCAGAGGTCGTCGAAGCCGCAGTTGGCCGGGCGCATCCCGGCCGGCGTCGTCTCGAACGCCTCCCAGGCCGTCTCCTCAGGCCCGGCTCCGCCGACCACGACCACGTTCGCGAGCGCTGGGACCGCGTGCCGGACAGTCCGCACGACCTCGACGCCGCCCGCATCGGTGATTACGGCCACGGCCCCCGCGTCATCGACCGCGTTGAGGAGCTCCCGCTCCCGGTAGACGATGTTGGTCGGGACCGCGACGGCGCCGATCCGCCAGCAGGCGAGATAGGAGATCAGGTACTCGGCCGAGGAGTCCAGGTAGATGCAGACCCGGTCCCCCTTCCGGACGC
>JADGNL010000035.1 GCA_017883495.1 Methanomicrobiales archaeon
CGAAATCGGTCTCGAATACCTGTGCGAAGTACGCGGCGACCCTCGGGTCATCGAGCACCACGCCCCAGCCCCGGTTGCCCTGCCGGCCCGCCGGCGGGAACGCGGCCGGGTTCCAGTTCTCGGTCGTGACCAGGGTCCGCCGGTCGTCGACGACCAGGTACTTCGCGTGGTCGTACCGGTACCGGGCGTGCGCGTCCTCGTCGGTCGCCATGAACCGGACCTCGACGTCGGCCGCGAGGAGCTGGGAGAGCATGGCCCATTCCCCGGGCGAGACGCCGCCGACGGGACTGCCCTGGGCGAGGACGGTCACGGCCACTCCGCGATGGTGCGCCGCGACGAGCGCGTCGATGAGGACGGGGTCGGTCAGCTCGTACGCGTTCAGTCGGAGGGAGGACGCGGCCGACGCGACGAGGTCCTCGAGCACGTCGGAGGAGCAGTCGGGGGCGACGAAGGCCGTGCCCGAGACGTTCGCCACCGTGGCCGGCTCGAAGCGCGACTGGCCGATCATCAGCACGCGCGGGTCCCAGACGCCGTTCTCGCGAAAGTGGACCTGGCCCTGCCGCGGGGCCACGTCGCCGGGCCAGGCGACCCGGTCCGTCTCGGCCCCGTTCACGAGCAGGACCAGCTCGTCGCGGTCGTTGCCGAGCCGGAGGTCCTTTGTCGTGAGCATCCCCGGGGCGGCCGAGGCGTCCTGGAGCTCGAAGTCGGGGAGCGCGCCGTGGACGAAGGCGTACGCCGACCCGTTCCGCGCGACCACCACCCGACCGTGGCCGACGGCGTTCGACGGAAACGCGGCCGTTCCCTCGTGGTCGGTCACGGCGACCCCGGCGAGGGGGCCGTCGCCCGAGAGCGCGAAGAACTCGTCGGCCTCGCCCGAGAGCCAGGTGTCGGGGCAGACCTCGGCGAGCGCGTACGCGCCGGCGCAGGGGGCGAGGCAGAGCAGGAGCACGAAGAGGAGAGCGACCCGCATCGATCGACTTTTTGTCACGGACCGGTTTATAGTACGCACCGTGCGCCCGCTCGTGGTCAAGTTCGGCGGCTCGCTCCTCGACTGCGCCCCGTCCCTCGTTCCGATCCTGGCAGCCGCGCCCCGGCCGATCCTCGTCGTCCCGGGCGGCGGCCCGTTCGCCGACGTCGTGCGGACGCTCGACCCGGCGCCCGACGCCGCGCACTGGATGGCGATCGCGGGCATGGAGCAGGTCGGGCTGTACCTTGCAACCCTCGGTCTCCCCGGGACCGACGTCCTCCGGGTCCCCGACGTGCCGTCCGTGCTCCTCCCCTACCGCCTCCTTCGCGACCGCGACCCGCTGCCGCACTCGTGGCGGGTCAGCTCGGATACGCTCGCCGCCTGGTGCGCGGCCGGGCTCGGATGCGACCTCCTGCTCGCGAAGTCGGTCGACGGGATCGTCGTCGGCGGCCGGCTTCTCGAGACCGTGACGGCGGCGGTCGAGACGGATGCCGTCGACCCGTGCCTCGTTCCGTTCGCCCTCGACCGCGGCGTCGGCGCCCGGATCGTCAACGCCCGGGCTCCCGGCCGGCTTGCCCGGGCCCTTCGGGACGAGCCCGTCCCCGGGACCCGGATCGACCCCAGCTTATTTGTGGGCCGAGCGTGAACGTACTGGGGATCGGGTCTACATGACGACAAAACAGTGCACATCGTGCAATGCCCCCCTCGCCGAGGTCGGCGGAACCACGTTCCTCTGCCCCCAGTGCGAGTTCGAGATCAAGCGGTGCCTCCGGTGCCGCGAGCAGAGCATTCCGTACATGTGCCCGCAATGCGGGTTCACAGGGCCCTGACCATGGGCGATGTCGCGTGCATCATCCGGGTCATGCCCGAGTCACCCGAGGTCGACCTCGAGGCGCTCAAGGCCGCCCTGAAGGAGACGGCCCCCGAGATCCACCAGATCACGGAGGAGCCGATCGGCTTCGGCCTCAAGGCGCTCATGGTCGTCGCCGTTGTCGGCGACCAGGGAGGGCAGACGGACCGGCTCGAGGAGCTGCTCTCGTCGGTCCCCGGCGTCGAGCGAGCCGAGATCGTCGAAGTGACCCTGACCTGAGCCCTCTCATTTTTCCGTGCAGCCCTTCAGAGCGGAGCGGCCGATCACGCCCAGTCGAGCCGCTCGAAGACGAGCGCGGTCTCGGCCCTGATCCGGTCGACCGAGGCGCGGAAGGCCGCGATCTCGTCGTCGTCGAGCCGGATCGCGATCGGCGTCACGCCCTGCCGGTTCACCCGGGCCGGGACGCCGATGCAGACACCGCCGATGTCGTGGACCTCGGAGCGGAGGTAGGTCGAGACCGTGAGGATCCGGTTCTCGTCTCCGAGGACCGTCCGGACGAGGGTCGCGATCGCCTCGCCCGGACCGTACACGGTCGAGCCCTTGTGCCGGATGATCGTCTCGCCGCTCGCGCGGACGGACTCGACCATCCGGGCGAGGGGCAGGTCCGTGAACGATGGGAGCCGGTCGATCCGGATCCCTCCGATCGTGGTCGCGGACCAGAGCGGAACCATCGAGGGGCCGTGCTCGCCGATGATCCGGGTATGGACCTCGGAGACGTGGACCTGGAATGCCTGGGCGAGGAGGGCTTTCAGGCGCATGGAGTCGAGGTGCGTGCCGAGGCCGAAGACCTGGCCCGGCCTGAACCCCGAGTGCCGGAGCGCGACCGAGGTCATCACGTCGACCGGGTTCGTGACCATGAAGAGTTTCGCGTTCCGGGCCTGCTGCCCGATCTCCTCGGCCGCGTCGGCCACGATCCTGGCGTTCGTGAGGGCCAGGTCCATCCGGTCCTGGCTCGCCGTCCGGGCGGCGCCGGCCGTATGGACGATCACCTCCGAGCCCGCGACGTCGGCGAGATCGGTCGACCAGGAGAGGCGGCAGTTGGTTCCCCGAGCCGCGTAGCTGTCGTTGAAGTCGCGGCGGAGTCCCTCGAGGAGCGATTCGCGTCCCGGCCGCCCGACGAGCAGGATCTCGTCCACGTACGGGATCTCGGAGATGGGATGCGCTGCAAAAGAGCCGACGTTGCCGGTCGCACCGATGATCGCAACACGTGCCATGGAATCAGAACCGGTGGGAACGGGTTCTCGGTCGACGCTACGCACCCAGCCTGCCCGGCGGACCCCTCCTCCACCCCGCACTCCCGCGGGCGCCGAACGTCTACGGTGGGTCTGCTCCCTTCCGGGCCTGAACCGGTGCCCGCAGCAACAGGCCGCCGCTCCCTCCGGAGCATTGGTCCCTGGCCGTCGACCTCGCAGGACAAGGCTTCAACGTCAGGCTCCGACGGGCTCAGCTGGGCCGTGAGCGCCTTCCTCGAACTTCGCCCTCCGCATGCCGACGATTTCGGATCACAGGTGACGCCGGGCCACCCGGGCTAGTTCCCGATACGTATTCCCCCCTTCAAGGGATAAATACCTCTCTCCCTGCACAATCCTGCCATCTCCGGACGATTCGCGCGACGTGACCCGGCTCCTTGTCGAACGGGTCGAGGACCGCGAGCCGGGCGCCGCCCGGCGGCAAGAGCGGGGGCAGCCGCCAGAGGCTCCCGTGGTAGACCCGGATCTCCTGGTCTCCCGTCGCGACGGCGACCGGGACGGGGTCGTCGCGGAGCCCCACCCGGTGAAGGTCTCCATAGGAGGCGAGGAGCTCGACCTCGTCCACGAGCAGGGCCTCGCGGTTCGTGGCGAGGTTCAGCCCGGCGAACCAGGCGGCGGGCCCCCAGGCGTCGTTCAGCACGACCGTCGGGACGAGCCGGAGGGCCGCGACGAGCCCGAGCGTGCCGACACCGGCACAGGCGTCGACGAAGAGGTCGGGCAGGGAGCGGCGGAGAGCGCGGTCGGTCGCGTCCACCTTCGGGTCGTCGAACCGGGGGACCTCGAGGTGGCAGGTCGAGGCCTGCTTGTAGAGCACGAGCGGACCGGGCGGCGTGAACCGGACCTCGGCGTAGACGTCGCAGCCGGCGAGGAGGGTATGGGCCGCGCCGCCGGCTCCGGGGACGACCCCGCGGTCGAGGACGACTCCGCGGACCTCGGGGACCTCCGCGAGGAGCCGCCGGGCCGAGGCCTGCGTCGCGTGTCGCGTGAGCAGCACGAGCGATCCCGGCGGCAGGAACGGGGGCCGGCGCATGGGAAAGAGCGGGTGGAGAAGGGGCGTGCCGACCGCCGAGAGCGGCGCTCCCGGGTCGAGCCCTCCTTCGTCCGCGAGCACGGCGTGGACGGCGGCCATCACGCCGCCGAGGGAGCGCCGGCCGCAGGAGCACGGCTCCGGCGTCTCTCCCGGCGGCTTTCGCGGGTCGAGCCGGCCCGGCGGGCAGTCGGGGCACGGAGCGAAACGGGTGTCGAGGCCGTCGAGGACGGCCCCGGCGTCCGGGAGGGGCTCGCCGCAGACCGGGCACTGCATCGGGAGAGGTGTTCGTGCCTGAAAGGGAAAAGGCGCACGCCCGCGTGGATGGGCCCGATGCGATTCGAACGCATGACCGCCCGGTTATGAGCCGGGCGCTCTGACCAGCTAAGCTACGGGCCCGATGGTGACGGCGGAAGAGATCGGTCTTCTGAATATATAATCGTCGTGGACCGGAGAAAGAGAAAGACGCCGCCAACAGGACTCGAACCTGTGGCATGCTGGTTAACAGCCAGCCACTCTACCAACTGAGTTATGGCGGCTCCGGTGTCTGATAATGTTGCCTCGAACGGCTATTAAAGGTAGCGGACGTCCCCCCGGGGCCGGGGTTCAGGCCCGCCGGATCGACTGGAGGAGCGCGATCAGCCCCTCGATCTCGGCGTCGAGCCCCTCGAGCAGCTGCGACGTCCGCGTCGTCGCGACGGCCCCCGCGGGCGAGGCCTCGATGTAGCCCTGCCCCTCGAGGACGTGGAGCGAGTACCGGACCCGGTGCACGGGCTCGTCGAGGAGCTCGGAGAGCTTCAGGATCCCGATCGGCTGGTGGTGCCCGACGGCGCGGGCGACCTCGAGGTGGCGGGCGAGGAGCTCGATCTCGCTCCGCATCTTGCCGAGCAGGTCCGCGTCGGGGCTCAGGGCTGGGCCATCAGCCATGCCTTCTCCCTCCTGTACTGCTGCCTGAAGACGACTGCGAGTACGGACGCGACGACCACGAACAGGCCGAAGAGCGGGAGCGCGTACCCGCGGCCCATGAAGAGGGCGATCACCGCGAGGGCGAAGCAGAAGATGACCACGTTCAGGAGCAGGGCCAGCTTGTAGAACTTCCACTTGAAGCGCTCCTTGGTCGGATCGTCCATGATCGGTTTTCGCCGGCATGCTAGAAGAAGGTGATCGAACGGGGGCCTGGACCGCCCGTCGCTATCGGGCGAGGCGGGTTATTTATACCGGCCATACCCACCCTGCGGCGGAGACGAAGGGATGGCCGGACGGATCCTGGTCGCGTACGCGACAAAGCACGGCTCGACGGCAGGCGTTGCCGAGGCCGTGGCCCGCGAACTCGAGGAGGCGGGGTTCGAGGCGGGGGCGGCTCCGCTCCCGGCCGCTGACTCGCTCGAGGGCTACGACGGCGTCGTGCTCGGGGCGCCGCTGTACATGGGCACGCCCCTCGACCTCGCGGCGTTCGTCGCCCGGCACCGGGCCGCGCTGGTCCGGGTGCCCGTCGCCGCGTTCGCGATGGGGCTGACGCCGGCAGCGCCCGAGCCGAAGCCCGAGCAGGTCGAGCAGGCGCGGAAGGCGCTCATCGACGCGCTCTCGCCGATCAGGCCGGTCGCCGCAATCCTCCTTGCGGGGGCGATCGACCGGGCGAAGATGAGCCTTGCCGAGCGGGCCGTGACCCGGCTGCTGCGGGCTCCGAGCGGCGACTTCCGCGACTGGAACGCGATCGGCGCCTGGGCGCGAACGCTCGTCCCGCTGTTCCGAGGCGGCGCCGGAACAAATTGATACCTACTTTTTCCCTGTTCGACCAAGACCTCTACGGCCCGCAGAGCGGCTCGACTTCGCCGCCGACGACTGGCTCTTCAACAACCATTGATCTTTCCCCCTGCATAGGCCGTTCTCCACGGAGCCTGTGGCCTCCTCCGCACGGGAGAGCAAAAACACAATGCTAATGCTGTGTGGTGATGAGGAGGTCTATATATAGCGGCCTC
>JADGNL010000036.1 GCA_017883495.1 Methanomicrobiales archaeon
CCGCTCGATCGCGGCGATCGCGGTCTCGGAGCCCGATAGGATCGGGTCGGCCTCGAATCGTATAGCGATCCCGTAGTACCGCTCGAGGTCCGGCGCGAACCCGTAGAGCCGCCCGTCCAGGCTGACCGCGAGGTAGCAGATCACGTGGGGGCGTCCTGTCGTCATGGTGATGATCTCGACAGGGGGAAGAAAAATCGTGTGACCGTCTACCTGCGCCGGAGAACGGCCGCTCCGAGCACGGCGACGGCGAGGAGCGCGGCGAACGCGGGGTCCGGGGAACGGGTCGCGGTCGTGGTCGGAGCGCGCGTCGCGTTCCCACTCGCCGCGGCGGCCTGAACCGCTGCCGCGGCCTCGCTGCGGAGGCTATCGGCGTCCTCGTCTCCGGGATACTGCGCGAGGAGGTCGTTCATCGCGTTGACGGCCTCTGCGGGCCGGCCGAGCGCGAGGAGGAGCTGGCCCTCGAGGTAGAGCCCGTCTCTGTACCCGGTATCGTCGCGGACCACGTTCTGGACGAGCCAGAGGGCTTCGTCATATCGGCCCTCATCGGCGAGGACGGTCGCTTTGCCCATCAGGGCGATCGGACTTGAGGGTTGCTTTCCGAGCCAGGCGTCGTAGGCCGTCAGTGCTTCGGCCGTCCGGTTCTGGCCGATCAGGAAGGTTGTCCAGGCGTCGTTCGCGTCGGTCGACGCGGGTCGAGCCTCGACAGCGCGTTTGAGAAACCGCTCGGCCGCATCGGGATCCGTCGGCTCCGCCTGCTCCCCGCGGTTGATCAGGGCATCGACGTGCTTCGGGTCGATCGCGAGCGCACGGTCGAACGCAGCCTGCGATTCGCGTGCCTCGGCATCCCCGCTCTGCATGGAGAGGACGCCACCGCGAATGTCCCAGGCGTCGGCGGACTCGGGGAAAGCGGCAATAAGCCGGGCGGAGTCATCTTTCGCGGTCGTATCGTCCCCGTCGGCGACGGCGATGCCGATAGCGAGAGCGAGGCCCCCGCCGTCCGCGGGGTCGGCCGCGAGCCGTTCGTTCGCCTCGGCCTTGCCCTCGTCGGCCATGCCCACGTACCCGAGGATCATCCCCTTGATCATCCAGGCACGGAGGTTGTCGGGGTTCGCCTGCTGCATGGCCGTGAGGTTTGCCAGGGCTTCGTCCATCCGGCCCACGCGCATCAGGTCCGTCACCTGGTCGAGCTGGCGGTCCGCACCAGTGTCCGCACTCGCCGCAGCCGGAAGCAGAACGAGCAGAACGAGGCCGGCGAGGACGGCCGGGAGCAATCGGGATCTCATTGCGGTCAGAAGATTGGCCTGTGCCACCAAAACCGTTCCGATACCGGCCGTCGGGAGGAAAGTATATCATTCCCGCGTGCCTTCGGGCGGGCATGGTCTCCCTGGAGAAGCAAACGAACCCGATCGCCGTGGCGATCGGCGTCGTCCTCGCGGCGATCGCACTCTACCTGGTCCTGACGCGCCGGACCTGGTTCGGCCAGCACCTGCCCGTCCTCCCGCACCCGTCCTGCCCCCGCCCGGACACCGTCCCCAGAATGGCCCGCGGGCTGCGGCCGTCGATGCGCTGAGGGCATGGAAACCATTTAATACGGAGACGCTCTCTAGGAACGTCTATGGGAATGATGCACCACTACCACCGAAGCAGCTCATCCATGGGAATGATGGGGATTCTCCTCGCGATCGTCGGCCTGATCGTCTTTGCGGTGCTCGTCTACGAGCTCATGATGAACAAGGCCTGGATCGTCCAGCACATCCCGCCCGAGGTCAAGCAGGCGATGCCCGAGCAGGTCACGAAGGCCATCGAGCAGATCTGATCGCGTACGAACACCGGGGCCGCATAGCTCCGGCCAACGTTTCTCAGGCCGCGTCGCAGGCGCGGCCGGCCTTCGAATCGACACGCCCGTCACCGGAGCTGCCGAAAACCCGTATCGATCCCGGCTCCGTCGCCTCGAGTTTGCCGATAACAAATCAGAGCTTTTATTCTTCGTTCGTGCTATAGTGTTCATAACGAGGTCGCACCGTGGCCGATTGTCCTAATTGCGGTACCGAGGTACGCCCCGAGTGGTCGCTCTGCCCCCATTGCAAGGTCAATATGCGGAGCTACGCGGGGCCGCCCGGGGGGTACGTGCAACCACAGGCGCCGATCCGGGTGGCCCCGGCGCCGGTCGCACCGGCCCCGGCGGCACCCGTGTCGCCCGCTCCGGCCCTCGTTCCCGCCGAAACAGCGGCCGCCGTATGCCCACACTGCGGTGCCGGCCTGCCGTCGCCGGACACACGGTTCTGCCCGCAGTGCGGAGATCCGGTCTCGGAGACGTCGGCGATGGTCCGCATGCGGCGCCTCCTCTCGAACCGGTACCTCGTTGGCGCGCTGGCCGTCGTCTTCGTCCTGCTCCTCGCCGGCATCCTGCTGGCGGGTCAGGGGCAACCGGGCGCCGCCGGAACCTCGGCACAGGCGGTCAGCGTCGCCCCGCTCCCGTCACCGACGGTGACGGCGGTCGTGATCCGGAACACGTCGTCGCCAGGTACGGGGGGGCTGAGCAAGGTTCCCGGAGCTGCGAACGCGTCGGCGAACGTGACTCCGCACGTGAACGAGACCGTAGCGGTCATTAAAACCCTCGACCGCTACATCCAGAACGCTGGCGGGGACCCAAGCCAGCTCCGGACACCGGCCCTTCCGGCAACTCCAGCGCCTCCGTCGCCCGTTCCGACCAGTGCATCCGGGCCGATGGGCAACCTCTCCTGGTCGGGCGAGGGCACCTACGTGACGGAGCCGTTCGCGCTCGAGGCCGGACCGATATATGTTCAGGTCAACGCGGAGGTGCTCACCATGGCCCAGCTCCGGGATGCGGCCGGCACCGCGATCGGGATCGCTACCGCGGGCCCGCAGCCCTCGAACACCACGATGCGGGTTCCGGCCGCAGGGACGTACAGGCTCGAGGTCTGGCCGTTCGGCTCCGGGCCGTGGGCCGTCACGATCTCGTACGTCTCCAGCCCCACAGCGGTGCCGACCCTCGCGCCCGTGACGGGAACGACGGCGGCCCCGATCACGAACGTCACATCGGAGGTCCCGACGACGGGCGCGGAGACGCCCGTGCCCACCACGGCCGGGACCCTGACCACGGCGACGACGGAGGTGCCGACGACCGCTCAGACCCCGGCCCCCACACCGACGCCGACGCAGCCGCCCCGGACCTTAAAGAGTAATAACAGCGGTACCTTTTCGCCGACTATCGACCTGAATGCAGGCCTTGCCGTGTTCAGCTTCTCCACAGAGGGCACCGGGCCCTACTCGGTCGCGTTGATCGACCCTGCCGGAGAGCTCGTCGATTTGATTGCCTTCTTCAACGGCCCCGGGTCAGGATCGAAGTCGATCCACGTGCCGGAGAGTGTTACTTATCACTTGAACGTGAACGCACCGGGCCCTTGGGCAGTCTCAGTCGCATGAAATCGGCAAGCGAATGATCGGAGATCCTGAGAAAGACCCCGGATCGGCGAAGGTCGTGGCCTCGTTCGACGACTGTGGATTTGCTCGAACGCTCGGACTGCGGGTGATTGCGGTCGAGGACGGCGCGGTCACCGTCTCGATGGAGGGCAAGGGAAGCTTCAACCGGGGCGGCGCGGTACACGGCGGAGCGATCTTTGGGCTTGCCGACCATGCCTTCGGCTGCGCGGCGAACCTCGTAGGCCATGAAGTGGCGCTCGCTGCCGAGATCAGGTATCTTTCGCCCGCGAACGGACCGCTCACGGCCACCGCACGGTGCGTCTCCGAGACGCCCACAGTCTCCCTCTACCATGTCGAGGTCCGCCAGGGCAACCGACTGGTCGCACTCTTCTCGGGGCACGGGTTCAGGCTCGGATGAGACGTCCGGCGCCCCCTTAATCTTCCGGAAGACAAACCTGGTGGTGATGAGCACCATCACGATCCGACCCGCTCGTCGCGAGGACTGCACCCGCCTGCTCGAGCTCGTCCGCGAGCTCGCAACGTTCGAGCGCGCGCCGGATGCGGTCACGGTCTCTCCCGCCCACTTCGAGGAGGCCGGATTCGGCCCCTGCCC
>JADGNL010000223.1 GCA_017883495.1 Methanomicrobiales archaeon
ACCACCGTCGCCGCACTGGCGGCCTTCGGCCTTGCCGGGGAGCACGCCGCCGGATGTGCACCAGGCCCCGGCTCATTTCGGCCCGCCCTTCTCGACGCGCTGGCGGGGATGGAACCGGTCGCGCTCGCTGCGGGGGCCAGAGTCCGATTCGTGTGATGCCGTCCTTTGCCCTGTACGTGGTGACGGACGAGGTAGTCTCGCGAGGTCGGAGCCATCTCGAATGCGCGAGGGAGGCCGTTGCCGGCGGGGCGGACGTAGTCCAGCTCCGAGAGAAGACAAAATCTGCAGGGGAGATTCTAGCGATTGCCGAGGCAATCCGGACCGCTACGGCCGAATCGGGGACGCTCTTCGTCGTGAACGACCGACTCGACATCGCGCTCGCTGCCGGAGCCGACGGGGTTCACCTCGGGCAGGGTGATCTTCCCGTCGCGGCCGCCCGGCGAATCGCGCCCCGGCCATTTCTGATCGGGGTCTCGATCGGCAGTGCGGACGAGGCGCTCCGAGCGGAGCGCGACGGCGCCGACTACGTCGCGGTCAGCCCGGTCTTTTCGACAGGTTCCAAGGTGGACGCAGGCCCCGGGCATGGCCTTGCTACCGTTGCGGCTGTGCGCCGGGCGGTCCGCATCCCCGTGATCGGCATCGGTGGGATCGATCCGACGGCCGCGGCCGATGTGGTCCGGGCCGGCGCGGACGGCTGTGCTGTCATCTCGGCTGTGCTCTCGCAGCCGGATGTGGCTGAAGCGACCCGGTCGCTCAGAAGCATCATCCTTCGGGCGCTCGCGGATCGGGGTCCCGAATCTGCCTGAAAACCGCGTCTCTCCCGCGATTTTAAGCCGCTATCTCCCTGGGGATCGACTCTTATAGCGATTGTCATCCGATCAGGGGGAGTGAGGCCATTCCGGCCAATTGCCGATCAGGGCCTTGAACGCCGCTTTGAATTTCGCAGAATGGGGATTCTGCGAAATTGACCCCTACGGCCCCTGATTTCGGGCAGCTGCGCGGGCCCGGACGATCTCGGTCGAGCGCTTGAACAGCTCCCGCGAGCCCTTTTCCGAGACCTTCTTTGCTGGAACGCCCGCAAGCGTGACTCCGTTCTCGAAAAACGACCGGTTCACGACCGCGTTTGCTCCAATCGCGACATCGTCGCCGATCTCGATCGGGCCGAGGATCACCGCATTCGGGCCGATGAACGCGTTCTTGCCGATCCGTGGGGCCGCGTGCTCCTCTCCGGCCGCCGTGCCGATCGTGACTCCCGGGTGGATCCGGCAATTCTCGCCGATCCGGGCCGCGTCGTTCACGATCAGGGTCCCGGGGTGGGCGATGGAGAGGCCCGGGCCGAAGACGTTCGGGGGAACTGTGTAGCCCATCCGGAGCGAAAGGCGGCGGAAACGCCAGTAGAGATAGTAGTAGAATGGGCGGAAGACAGGAGATCGGCGGCAGTTCTGCCAGTATTCGACCCGTCGGAGGAGGCGCTCGAACCGCCAGACGTCGTGCGAAAAGTACTTCGGCCACCATGAGTGGATATTCAGGGCGGCTCGGTCGGCCTCACGGTAGAATCGGTAGTCCTCTTTCGACCCGATCACGCGTACGATCTCAGATGCTGGTCGGATAAGGCTATCGAACCGGTTGAAGCACTCTCCATATCTCTCTCGATCACGGAAGTGTCTCCGTTCGCGGGTACGTTCTACCGCTGCGGGCACAACGGGAAGCCATCACCTATCTCTCTGTCCGCAGGTTCACGGTCGTGCTGAAGCCGAACGTCCGCACGGTCCCGTTCTCTTTCTGTATTTCGGTACGACAGAGGGTCCTCTGGATGCGCCATGGCCTCGACGAGGGGGTCGATAAACCATATGACGCTATATGGATAGGTGGTGACTATTGGAGTCCGCCGCGCCTCTCTCGGCATCGTTGCTCGGCCCGGTGGACCTCGATCTCGACGTGATCGTGACGATGTCCTACCGGCGTGACCGTGCCGGACGGCGACGGTTATTCTGCGAAGTCTTCTTCTGAGAACGGCACGCAGAACTATATGTGGAGGATTCGACGCTCGACGGCTGGATCGACCGATATGTCGATTTCCTGCGCATGCGCCACTACTCCGAGCGAACGATCGCGACCTATCGCCGATCGCTTCGTTTGCTCGCGGCCGGACTCGCAGCCCGCGTCGGCACGGAGAAGGACGTGGCGCCGGCCGACGTCACGACGGGGGCGCTCTACGACCATCTCGCGGCCGTCTCGGAGGAACGCCACCTCTCGCCGCGGACCCTGAACCGGATCGTCTGCTCCTACTCCTCGTTCTTTCGCTACCTCGTCGCGCAGGGCGCGGTCGACGCGAACCCGGTCGACAGGATCGAGCGACCGAAGGTCGGCCGAACCGGCGTGAAGTGCCTCAAGCACGGGCAGGTCTCGCGACTTCTGCGCTCCATCGAGAATCCCCGCGAACGCCTGATCGTCCGTCTCATCTACGCGACCGGCGTCCGCGTCTCCGAGCTCTGCGCCATGCGGATCGAAGCGGTCGATCTCGACGACGGCGTGATTCGCGTCACGGGGAAGGGAAACAAGGAGCGAATCGTCTTCCTCGACGACGCGACCGCGGACGCGATCGACGAATTCGTCGGAGACCGCACCTCCGGCCCGCTCTTCGTCGGGTACGGCGGCCGGCCGATCTCGACGCGGACGGTCCAGCTGCTCTTCAAACGGTGCGCGCCCGAGGGGGTGACCCCGCACACGATCCGGCACAGCTACGCGAGCGAGCTCTACCGCCGGAGCCGAAACCTCCGCGTCGTGCAGGAGAACCGCGGGCACACCTCGATCAAGACGACCGAGGTCTACCTGCACACGGATCTCGAGGAGCGGCGGGAGGTCTACCGGCGCCACTTCCCGCTCTCGGCCGGCAGCGACGGCGAGGCATAACCCCCCGTCCCAGGCAAGCATCGCGAGGGCCACGGCATGGTGTTCGGCTTGTTCCGCTGTCGCCGCACACGAGGCCGATGCCTTCTCTCCCTCGACGCGGCTGTCGGCACCCCCATGGGGCCGAAGCAAACGATTAACCGAGTCCGTAGAGAAAGAAGTGAGAGATACCCCCGTAGTGTCACGGACAACAAGACCACGACTCTAATATCCTTTATAAACAAATAGACTTGTATGGGGGAAATATGACGGGGAATCTCACCGAGATCCTCGAAAAGCGGGTGAGCGAGGAGCGACTCACACGCTCAGAAGTTAACCTGATCTCATTATTCGTTTTCGAGGTCCAGGCCCAGCGCGGCACTCGAGATTCGGGCATGTTGACGCGTGCATGGGCCCTGATCCGTTCCGCCGAAGCCTTGCACACATTCGATG
>JADGNL010000224.1 GCA_017883495.1 Methanomicrobiales archaeon
GCATGGACCTCTATACCCTTCTCGACGAGCATCGCGAGGCGATCGCGGCCATCGCCCGCCGGTACGGCGCCACCGATCTCCGTATCTTCGGGTCGGTCGCGAGGCACGAGGCCGGCGAGGCGAGCGACCTCGATCTCCTTGTCGAGCTCGAGCCGGGCCGGACGCTCTTCGACCTCGGCGGCCTCTCCTACGAGCTCGAACGCCTTCTCGGCCGACGTGTGGATGTGGTGACGGCGCCGCTGCTCCGCGCCGCGATCAGGAACCGTGTTCTCGCGGAAGCCGTGCCGCTATGAGGGACGAACGGCTCCGGCTCGCCGATATGCGCGCGGCGCTCGCGGTGATAGAACGCTATACGTCGCAGGGCGAGGCTCGATTTCTGGAGCAGTAACTGGTCCAGGTCTGGACCGTGCACCTCCTCCTGCTCCTCGGCGAGGCCGCGCGGGCACTCTCGTCCGAGTTCCGCGAGCGGTACCCGGGGATCCCATGGGCGCAGGTCATCGGGTTGCGCAATATCCTCGTCCACCAGTACTTCAACGTCGATCCCCGCGAGGTCTGGGCCATCGTCGAACGGGATCTGCCGGCGCTCAGGTCAGCGCTGGATGCGATCGCCTGAGCGTGAGTCGGCCGGATAGTTTATCTGTCCCGGCGGATGAAGGAGGCCGCATGGAACTGCAGGAGAAGATACTGGACGTGATCCGCGGCATGCACGTCGCGGCCGTGGGCACGGTCGGCGACCGCGGCGTCCCGGCCGTCCGGCACATGGTCCTGACCGGGGCCGACGACATGATGCTCGCGGGCGGCGCCCGGATCGGATCGGACACGGTCGCGCAGCTCCGGCGGACGCCGCACGCGGGGATCGCGATCTGGTCGGAGAAGGCGTTCACGGACCCGTACGTGCAGATGCAGGTCATGGGCGGGGTGCACGAGGACCGCGAGACGAAGCTGGAGTACTGGGACCCGGCCTGGGAGAAGTACTTCGGCCCGGCCGACAACCCCGATGTCGTGGTGCTCCTCTTCCGGCCCGAGCTGATCGAGTACTACGACCCCAGGGCCCTGGTCTCGCCCGAGGTCTGGCGGCGGCCGTAGGGCCGAAAGAGGCGGCGTGCCGCGCCCGGCCCGAGAGCGCCGGGTTTCAGCAGATTGGGCCGCCGCTGAAACCGGAGCCACACCCGGTCCGCGGACCATGCCCTATCGGCGGGGCGGTCGACCGCGCTCATCCCGTCGGCTCCGAGGGTCCGTGGACGGGCGCCCCGAGCCCTTCGTCCGACTCCGAGAACGGTTGTTCAGGTAAGCTTCCGATACAGGGCGATGTCGAGCGGCCCGGCAAAGAGCGGTCCCGCCTTCTCCCCGAAGCCCCGGAAATGGGGGGTTGCATTGTGAAGCTCGATCGCGGCCCGATCTCTCCAGACCTCGATGAACGTGAACTTCGCGGGGTCTGCGAGATCGGTATAGAAGTCGTACGAGACGTTGCCTGCCTCGCTTCTGGACGCTCTGACGAGATCCAGGGCGAGGTCCACGAGGTCCTGGACCCGATCCGCTTTTGCACTGCCACTGGCGACGATGGTGATCATCCGATGCTTCTCCCGATGCCGGCTGGCACCAGTGATGGTTCTGCACTGAGGGGATAAACCTGCGCACCCGGCCGGGCGGTCTCCGCGGGAGTCGAGCCGGTGCCGACCTCGGGAATGGACGAGCGTGCCGGAGCGCATGAGCCAATCCTCCAGCCACCATTATTCAGATTATTCGATCTTCGCCGATTCGGCCGGCCGACGACCGCCTCGACGACAGTGGTCTCACGGGCCGACACTCCCGATGTCGCGGTGCTCCTCTTCCGGCCCGAGCCGATCGAGTACTGCGATCCCAGGGCCCTGGTCTCGCCCGAGGTCCGGCGGCGGCCGCGGAACCGCTGGCGACGGTGGCGGGCCGGCCCGAGCGCAGGGGGTCCGGCCGGTGCCGCCCTACGCCGGGGTCGTCGTCAGGTACTCGGCGAGCCTGTCGAGGGCCTCTCGCATGCCCTCCTCGTTCGGCCCCCGCATCACCTCCGGGATGCCCTCCTCGCGCACGGTCATCCCGGTCCTGCCGTCGCGCTCCTCGAGGGTGACCGACAGGACGGTCTCGAGCGGCCAGTCGCCGGGGACCCCGTAGTGCGAAGCCGGGACAGGGGTGCCGTCGGCGTCCGCGAAGGACTTGGTGATGACGAACCGCCCGGGCACGACGACCTCGCGGAAGACGCCGGTGATGAAGAACTCCCGCCCGTCGGGCGGGCGCATGCCCCAGAAGAACCTCCCGCCCACGCGGGGGTCGGTCTCGGTCACGGGCGAGGTGTAGCCCCGCGGCCCCCACCAGCGCCTGAAGCGCTCGGGCTCGGTCCACGCTTTCCAGACGAGCTCCCGGGGCGCGTCCAGGACGCGCGTGTATACGCTCGCCGTTCCCTCCGGCGACGGTGGTTTCTCTGCGGCGATCCGGGCGCCGGTATTGTCCGACATGATGATCAGGCCATCTACATCGTGGGAACCCTGATGAATGTATCCTCGCGGGTTTCCCGGGACATCGTTCGCGGTCGACGTGCCGGTGGCCGGCGCCGGCCGCGACAACGGCAGTGGATCGATGATTTGCTATGCTTCCGTCTCGATGAAGGTCCCGCTGTCAGACTCTCCGTCCCGCTCGCAGCTCGGTGCGGTGCGGACCGTTTTATCGGCAGGGAGATGCCGTCCATCAGCGGGCCAGTGAGCGAGCCCCCGTTGCGAGCCGGCAGCGACGGGCCTGCCCGCCGTTTGCATACAACCATTGATGAAACACTGATGTAACACCTGATGAAAGACCTGATGTAACATCAACCAACGGATAATAGCGTCCGAAATTGAGAACGGAGCCGATTGCAGAAGAATCCATCGGGGATGTTTCATCAATCCGGATCACGAAGAGTTAGAGGGATCCCCCCGCCACCGGTCGGCCGATCCCTGTTGTTTCCCGTCTGATGAAACATCAAAACTCGATCTTCCGGTGTTAGCGTTTGATTCCTGATCGGAACCAGAAATGCCGAGATATGATCTTTCATCAGATGTTTCATCACCGCTTTCATCAATGGTTCATCAACCGATTTGATGAAACATGATGCACGGCCCGCCGGGGGATCGAC
>JADGNL010000225.1 GCA_017883495.1 Methanomicrobiales archaeon
GACAACGGCTCGGCCGACGGCTCGGTCGAGAAGATCGAGGCCTACTGCGCCGGCGCCCTCCCTGTCGAGTCGCCGTTCCTCTCGTACGACCCGGGTTCCAAGCCGGTTCGCTTCGAGCGAGTCGCGGCCCGGGACGCGGAAGCACGCGCTGCGGACGGCACGCCCGTCGCAGACTGCTCGGTGATCCTGATTGAGAACGACCGGAACCTCGGTTTTGCCGAGGCGAACAACCAGGGAACGCGCTTCGCGCTCGCTGCCCGCCCACCAGAGTTCTGCCTCTTTCTGAACAACGACACGGTGGTCGACCCGACCCTGCTCGACGAGTTCGTCGGGGCGGCCGCGCGCCACCCGGCGGCCGGTTTCTTCGGCCCCAAGACCTACTACTACGACCACGAAGGCCGGCGCGACGTGATCAACTTCGCGGGCGGTTCGCTCGACCTCGTCCACGGGGAGACCCGGCACATCGGGCAGAACGAGATCGACCAGGGCCAGCACGACCTCGAGCGAGAGGTCGACTGGGTCGAGGGTTCGTGCCTGCTCGCCCGGTCGGCCCTGCTCGAGGAGATCGGCCTTCTCGACCCGGCGTACTTCGCATACTTCGAGGAGAACGACCTGATCCTGCGGGGCCGGCTCGCCGGGTATACCGCCGTGTACGTCCCGGCAGCCCGGCTCTGGCACAAGGTCTCGGCCTCGTCGAAGCGATCTCCGACCAAGCTCTACTACCTGACGCGGAACCAGCTCTGGTTCGTGCGGCGATATGCGACCGCGAGCGAGCGGGCTCACTTTTTCGCCTGGTTCTTCGGCTTCCGCCTCTGGTTCCTGCTCGGGATCTACCTGGTCCGGTACCTGAGCCGGCCGTCGGCGGGCGCCGTTCTCCGCGGCGTCCGGGACGGACTCGGTCGACTGCCCGGCCGCCCCGCGCCCTGACGGTCTCAGCCGAGCAGCATCTGCTGGAACGAGCGCTCGTCGAACGGCGAGAGGAGGGATGCGAGCACGGCCTTCTGCACGTGAAGCCGGTTCTCGGCCTCGTCCCAGACCGCCGATCTCGGCCCGTCGAGGATGTCGTCCGTGATCTCGTCGCCACGATGGGCCGGCAGGCAGTGCAGCACGACCGCGCCGTCGGCTGCGAGCCCGACGAGCCGATCGTCGACCCGATACCCGGCGAAGGCCTGCCGTCGCGCAGCCTCCTCGACCTCGGCTCCCATCGAGACCCACGTATCCGTGAAGATCACGTCGGCACCCGCAACCGCCTGCTCGGGCGTGGACGCGCTGATGATCCGCCCGCCCTCGGCCCGTCCTCTTGCGACGACCGCCGGGTCGGGTGCGTACGGCGCAGGTGCCGCCACGCGGACCTCCATGCCAGTCAAGCCCGCCGCGAGGATCAGGGAGTTGCAGACGTTGTTGCCGTCTCCGACCCATGCCGCGACCAGACCGTCGGTCCGGCCGAAGCGCTCTCGAATGGTGAAGATGTCGGCCAGGAGCTGGCATGGGTGTTCCCGGTCCGAAAGGCCGTTGATCACGGGCACGGTCGCGTGCGCCGCGAACTCCTCGATCGTCTCGTGGCGATTCGCCCGGATCATTACGGCCGAGACGTAGCGCGAGAGGACGCGGGCCGTGTCCGAGACCGCCTCGCCCCGCCGCAGCTGCATATCCTCCTGGTTCAGGTGGAGCGCGTGGCCGCCGAGCTCGTACATCCCGACCTCGAATGAGACCCGGGTCCGGGTCGACGGCTTCTCGAAGATCATTGCGAGGCTCCTGCCGACGAGGAGCGGGTGACAGCACCCCTCGGCCCGCTCGGCCTTGAGCCGGGCCGCGTCGGCCATCAGCCGCTCGAGGTCCGGGACCGAGACATCCAGTATAGAGATCAGGTCTTTCATCGGATCGCCCTCATGTGCGCGCGGCGCCGGTCGAGCAGGGCCTGCGTGCCGATGTCGCGCCGGTACCGTATGGGGCCCGTGACACAGGATGCGGCTCGTTCGGCCGCGCCCTCGGCCTCGTCGAGTGTGGCTCCGGTCCCGACGAACGCGAGCGTGCGCGACCGAAGAGTCCAGAGTCGGCCGTCGCGCTCCTCGACGTTTGCGTAATAGAGGCGGGCCGTTCCGGGGTCGCAGAGCCGGATCGGCGCTGACGGCCCCGGCGCGTCGGGGTAGCCTTCGGGGACGAGGTACTTGCAGACCGTGGCCGCCTTCTCGAACGTGACGGCGGACGGACCCAGAGTGCCGTCCACACACCGCCACGCGACCTCCCCGAGGTCGCTCTTGAGCAGGGTGAGGACGTTCATCGCCTCGGGATCGCCGAACCGGGCGTTGAACTCGATCACCATCGGGCCGGTGGCCGTGTTCATGAATTGGCCATACAGGATGCCGCAGAACGGCGTGCCCTCGCCGGCCATGGCCCGGACGACGGCCGCCATGATCGCGAGCGCAGCCTCTCGGTCCGCGTCCGTCACAAACGGCAGACCATGGTCGGGCATCGAGTACGAGCCCATGCCTCCCGTATTCGGTCCCCGGTCCCCCTCGAACGCGCGCTTGTGGTCCTGCACGAGCGGCATCGGGACGAGGCGCGCGCCGTCGACAAAGGCCTGAAGTGTGAACTCCTCGCCCTCGAGTCGCTCCTCGATCACGACCGGACCGCCGAGCTCGCGGACATAGGCGCAGGCGCCCTCACGGTCGACCTGCTCGCCCGTGATCCGGACCCCCTTGCCCCCTGTCAGACCGATCGGCTTGACGGCGAGCTCGCCCGGGTGCTCGCGGATGAATCGAACGGCCTGGTCGAGATCCGCGAAGAGGCCGTACTCGGGGCAGCCGGGAATGCCGTGCCGGGTCATCAGGTCCCGCGCCCAGGCCTTGTCGGTCTCGATCCGCGCCGCTGCC
>JADGNL010000226.1 GCA_017883495.1 Methanomicrobiales archaeon
CCACGGCCACCCGCCCGCCCCGCGTCTCCAGGCCCCGGGCAGGACCCCCGGCCGCGAGCGTCATAACACCCCGGCCGGCCAATAACTCCCTGACAGCCGCCCCTCTCACACCGCCCCCGCCAGAGGAGGAACCACCATGAAGGAACCCATCGCCGGCCTCGTCGCCGGCGCCATCGCCGTCACCGCGGGCGGCGGCGCGAGCATCGTCGCGGAGGGCTGGCCCGAGGCCGTCCTCGTCGCCCTGGCCGTCGGCGCGGCCTTCGGCCTGGGCGGCTGGTTCGCGGACCGGCGGCTCGCGGCCGTCCTCGCGGTCGTCCGGTCGTTCTGCGAGGAGGCCGCCGTCTACTACGCCGCCCGCGCGGACGGCCGGATCGACGACGCCGAGGCCCGGCGGATCGCCGACGCCGCGGACCGGCTCTTTCTCGACCTCGAGGCGGCCGGCCGGGAACTGGCGAGGGAATAGATTTTCTATTCTCAGTATGATCCCGATTGCTGTCAGCGGACGCATCGGAAACGATGAAACGACGGGATCCCACCGAACCGGCCCCGGAGAATCCTTCGCTTCCATGATCAGCACAATCGCCGCCGTGCGATCACGACCACGGCCGGCCGGCCGCACCCCCCTCCTGGCCGCGAGGGCGATTCCCGATCGCGAGCCGAATACAGTCGCCGCCCGTCCTCCGCCGGACCGTCCGGGCCCGCGGCGCATGCCGCCGGCGGGACACGCCGATCCCTTCATATCCCCTCGCGCGGAACTCTCCCGCAGGAGGAACCACCATGCCGGCCGACATCTACGCCCTGATCGCGGAGAAGCGGTGTGAGATCCTGGCCGTGGCCGCCCGGTACGGGATCACGAACGTCCGCGTCTTCGGCTCGGTCGCCCGGCGCGAGGCCCGCGAGGACAGCGACCTCGACCTGCTCGTCACCTTCGGGCCTACGGCCACGCTCCTGACCCACGCGGGGTTCCAGCGGGAGCTCGGCGACCTCCTCGGCATCCGCGTCGAGGTCGCCTCCGACCGCGGGCTCAGGGACCGCATCCGCGAGACCGTCCTGCAGGAAGCAGTGCCGCTGTGAGGCCCGACCGGGACCGGCTCGAGGACATCCTTGAGGCCATCGAGCAGATCCGTGAACGGCTGCCGGCGACCGTCGAGGAGTTCGCGGGGTCGAGACTCCTCCAGGTCTGGGTCGTCTACCACCTCCAGGTGATCGGCGAGGCCGCGAACAGCCTCTCGCCCGGCCTCGTCGCGGCCCACCCCGGGGTCTCCTGGCAGGGCATCGCGGACATGCGCCACGTCCTCGTTCACCAGTACTTCGGCGTCGACCTCGCGACCGTCTGGCGCACGGTGACCGACGACCTGCCGCCCCTCGAACGCGCGGTGCGCGCCATCCTCGTCGAGCTCCCGCCATGAGGGCCTGCACCGGGGCCGTGCTCGACGGGCCGGCCCCCGCCGCTGCGTCGTCGGCAGCATGAAGTTCGCCGGCAGTGGGCCGGCCGTCACGGAACTGGCGAACGATATCTCCGTTTCTCCGCATGATCCCGATTGCTGTCGGCGGACGCATCGGAAACGATGGAACGAAGGGATCCCACCGAACCGGGCCCGGAGGATCCTTCGCGTCCGTGATCGGCACAATCACCGCGGTTCGATCACGACCACGGCCACCCGCCCGCAACTACCTCCGGGCCGCGAAGGCGATGCACCGTTTTGAGCGTCATAAATATTTTTGAATCTCATAGTATTCTGGTGCATTTGCACCGGGAGGAAAGGAAATGGCAAATTTTGTCCAGAGCGGGGTCGTCAAGACGGCCGTCCGCGAACTGGCCGCGCCGATCGCCGACGTGGCCGCCTTCGCGGAGGTCGTCGACGACGTCGTCACGAACAACCCGTTCGGCTGCACGGCCTACCAGGTCGGCACCGAGAGCCACGCGGCCGTCGAGAAGGCCCGCGAGAGCTACACGGGCAGGATCGTCTACGAGAACGGCGAGGCCGAGACCGTCGGCCAGGTCAGCGTCCGCTGCCCGACCGTGGCCGCGTACACCGCGAACATCGCGACCGTGCTCGCGAACGCGGCCGTCGCGACGGCCATGGGCGGCACGGCGGCCCACGCGACCGACAACGACTCGTTCACGGCCGCCCTCAAGTGCCACGCGGCGAACGGCGAGATCTTCACGCTCTCGCTCTCGCGGACGCGGCTGACGCTCTCCTCGTACGAGGACGACGCCATCCGCTCGACCGTCGAGAACTGGGCCGACGCGGTGCCGGCGCTCGCGTAGAGATCCGTATCGAACCCGCCGCAGTACGGACCGTCTGCGGCGGCCCGGGGCCGCGGCCGTTCCGGGGCCGGGGGCGGCCCGGGCCGGTACATGGCCCCGGTGAACGAACAACCGGGAAGGGTGAGCCTGTCAACCGACGGGAGGGGGGACACCTCGTCTCCCGTCGTACCGTTATCGCCTGTACGCCGCTGCCGGTCGGCGGCTTTTCTCGAAGAGAGGAGCAAATTTCACAATCGATCGGGATGGTGTATCTCTCCTCTCGAGCCGGCGACTATGACCGTACCTGCCATCGGCTGACGCGCCGGAACGAGAAAAGAGACCGGGACGCTGCGGTTCGTATAGAGAAAAGGGAAAAAGGTTCAGCCGAACAGGGCACCGAGCCCTGCCATGCCGCTCTCTTCCTCTTCCTTCTCGTCCTTCTCGGGCTCCTCCTCTTCCGCGGCTGCGGCGGGGGCGGCGCCCGCGGCGGCGGGGGCGGCGGCGACCGCAACCGGAGCTGCGGCGGCCTTTGCGATGGCATCGTTGATGTCGACGCCCTCGAGCGAGGCGACGAGCGCCTTGACCCGGGCGTCGTTCACGGCGACACCGGCGGCCGAGAGCACGGCCTTCACGTTCTCTTCGCTGACTTCCTTGCCTGCCTTGTGGAGCAGGAGCGCTGCATAAATGTATTCCATCTCAATCAACCTCGGTTAATATTCTCCGACGGCGGTCTGAACCGCCGCCGTCTCTCTGTATGCCTTGCCGATGATCGCACCGACAATCTCCTTCGCATAGACCGGAGCCTCGACGCCGAGGCTTCTCGCCTCGCGCTCGGCCTTGGTCAGGATCGCACCGATCGTCTCCGCAGTCGGGATCGCCGCGTTCACCGAGAGGTTGAACGCCTGCGCGGCCGCGAGCTGGATCTGGGCGAGGATCGCCGCTTCGTCGACGTTGAGCACGTCCGGCTCGAAGACCGAGCCCTGGTAGAAGACGACCTGGATCACCAGGCCGACGTCCATCGGCTTGACTCCGAGCTTGGCGAGCACGTCCGCCTGCTTGGCATTGATGACGCCGCCCTTCTTGACGACGGTCTTGGTCTCCTTGATCTGGACCTTCCCGCCCTGGATCGCGGCCGGAATACCGGCCTGCTGGAGTTCGCCGACGATGGGGCCCGGCTTGAACGTGGTCGGGCCCTTCGCGACGACGATGTCCTCGGGGGCGGTCTGACCGGCCTTGGCGGCCATCTTGGTCTTGTTCTGCTCGAGCAGTTTGTACAGCCGGAACGGGTTCTCGTTCGAGTAGATCAGGGCCGTGTTGCCGTTGATGTACTTGCGGACGGACTCGAAGTCTCCTCCGAGTTCGTCGAACGAGTGGTGCATGAGCGTGTTCCGCGCCATCTTGATCACGGCGATCCCCCGAAGGTTCCGCCGGATCTGCTGGAGCTGCGTGGCCGGGATGCCGTAGACGTCGACGAGACCGACCAGCTTGAATTCGCCGGTCTTCTCCTTGATCGCCTCGACCTCCTGCCGCTTCCAGTCGGGCAGGTGTTGCGTGTACAGCGCCATTTACTCCACCTTCACGGCCGGGCCCATCGTGGTCTTGACGTAGACCGACCGGACGTTCAGCGCGCCCTGGTCGAGCACGGACTCGACACGTTTCATGATCGCGTCGATGTTCTCGGCGATCTGCTCGGGTCCCATCGCGGTCGTGCCGACCTTTGCGGAGAAGACCTTCTTGTCCTTCGTGCGGATCTTGACCGAACCGCGCAGACGTTCGACGATCGGACGGATGTCCGTCCCCTGTGCGATCGGGAGCGGCATCTTGCCGCGCGGACCGAGCCGGACGCCGAGATAGCGTCCGACGAGCGGCATGACCGCGGTCTCGGCGAGGAAGAACCTGTACTGGTTCGCCATCTTGCGGGCTTCGCGGGGTTCCCCGCCGAGCCGCTCGATCTCCTCCGGGCCGATGATCAGGTCGACGCCGGCCTCTTTCGCCTGCGTCGTGATCTCGCCCTTGCCGAGCACTACAATCCCGATCGGTCGCCCCGTTCCCTGCGGAAGGAGGATCGTCTCGTCAATACGGTTCTTCGGCTGCGCCATGTCGATATTCTTGAGGTTGACCGTGAGGTCCACGGACTCAGAGAACTTGCGCTCTGGCGCGCTCTCGATTGCCGTTCTGACGGCTTCCAGGATCTTTTTTCTCTCTACCATTCTCGCTCCATAGTCTTCCGACCTTGCGATCTTCTATGGGCTGCCAGATTACGCGGAGAGCACGCCGTCGTATTCTCCCGCATCGATTGCGGCCAGGACCTCTTTGGGTTTCCGGCCTTCCACGGTCACGCCGACCGAGACACACGTCCCGACGACTTCCTTGACCGCGGTCTTGAGCTCGTACGACAGCATGTCGTTGAGCTTCATGCGGGCGATTCTGACGGCTGCTTCCATCGGCAGATTACCAACAAAGTTGGTGTTCGGTTCCGCCGACCCCTTCTCGACGCCGGCCTCTTTCTTGACGAGGGCCGTCGTCGGTGGAATCCCAATCGAGATCGTGACGTTCTTCTTGTCATCGACCGTGATCGTCACCGGCACCTGCATGCCGTTGAAATCAGCGGTCTGCTTGTTGATGTCGTCGACGACCTGCTTGACGTTGATTCCGAGGGGGCCGAGCGCGGGACCTATCGGGGGGCCGGCTGTCGCCTTCCCGCCGGGTACCAGTACCTCGACCTGTTCTGCCATGGGGTGTCACCATGCCGTCCCGTACGGGACCGGCCTGGGTTGAGTACGGTGGTCGACGAGAGCATAAAAAGGTATCAATACAGCCGCGTCATCGGAGTGAGGGAAGCGCGGAACGCGCTGCACGGCCCCGGAGAACTGCCGAACGCGCCGTCTTTATCCGAGGGGGCGAACAAAGAAGGCGACGAGGGCTCCGAAGGGATCGGCGACGGCCGGGCTGCCGAAAGCGTGGTTCCGGGCAGCGATGCCGGCCTCGAACTGTTCGAGCTCGCCTTCGAGCCTCCACTGGGCGGCGGCCCTGGGGTTCGCAGCGAGAAAGGCCCGGGCCGTCGCGGAGCCGACGGCGGTTCCCGGCGTCTCTTCCTGGAGGGCCGGATTGATCCGCGCGTAGTCGCGGTCGAGATAGAGGCTCTCGCCGTCGAGGAAGCTGAACTCGAGGCTGTTCTGCGCGACGGTCCTGATGGCGGCGTAGTCGAACTCCGGGTACTCCGAAGCGAGCAGCGCGTACTCCTGCGAGAGATCCGTCCGCTCGATCCCGGGGTCGTCGGTCGAGAGCACGATCGGGACGTGGGCCGCGAGGTAGACGGACACGGGGTGTCCGTGGCCCGTGACGCCGAGCGTCTGCGCGTTGCTGGTCAGCATGACCTCGACCGGAACCCCCTCGTCCCGCATGAGCGCCATCGTGCCGTACGGGTCGTCCTCGTAGAGGATGTCGGTCCCGTGCCCGATCCGGGAGGCATGGCCGTCGACGACGGCGCTCCGGACGTGGTTCCGGAGGTCGGGGTACGGCACGAGGCCGGGAGCGTACTCGCCCGCGTGGAGGGCGATCGGGACATCGGGGTACAGCCCGTGGAGGTACGAGAGCATCGCCATGTGCAGGGGGTAGTTCGCCCGCGAGGCGTAGTCCCCCTCGGGGGAGACGAGGTTCACACCGACAACGTACGGCGACCGCCGGGCGACCTCGAAGCCGGCGGCGAGCTGGGCGAAGGTGTCGGCGGGGGCCACGTTCCGGTTCGCCTCGTACACCAGGCGGACCGAGAGGTTGCCGTCGTCGATGCCGCCTGCCGCAGCCACGATCTCCTCGACATCCGCGACGATGGCGTCCGTGGTCCGGTTGAGACCGGCCGCCAACAGGGCCCGGTGAAGTCCGGGAAGATCGGTCGCGCTCGCGTTCAGCCCGGCGGAGAGGGCCGAGACCTGGCCCTGGTACTTCTTGTCCTTCCACTGGAGCTCGATGTAGTCGCACCCGGTGCCGGCCGTCCCGTTCCGAACGGCTCGGATCAGCTCCGGTGTGTACGGAGTGACCGCGCCGATCCTGCCGAAGATCGCGAAGAAGCGGTCGATCCCGGGACCGTCCGCGGGCTCGTACCCGGCCATCGACCACGCCCGGACGAGAGAGGTGTACAGCGTCTGGTTCGCCTGGGCCTCGGAGATCGGGACCTGGGCCGGGGTGGAGCGATTCGCAGACGCGACCCCGGTGAGCGGGTCGACCCAGACACCGTGCCCTGCCCCGATCGCGATCAGGTCCTCGGCCGTGACCGTGCCCGAGAGATGGGTGTGCAGGTCGCCCCCCTTCGGCATCGCGTGAAAGAAGGCATAGAGCTGGCCCGGGTCGTCACGGACCTGGTCGAGGTACGTAGCGGTCAGCGAGAGATTGCGCGGGTCGGCGGCCGTGGCGGCGCCGGCGAGGCTGCTCCAGAGGAGCAGCACCAGGATCAGGAGCATCAGACGGGGCATGGCGGGTCCCGGCCCCCGGCCGGGACCGGGAGCATGACAATGAGGTTGCCGCCGTCGCATTTCAACGGATCGGAGCCGGTCGGCCAGCCTCGGGCGGCTCCTCGATGGCGAGGACGCGCCTGAGCTCGGCCTCGTCGATCTCGGTGGAGATGCCCTCGTCGTGCCAGTGCTTCCGGCAGCCGCAGTGGTCGAGCAGGACGCACTGCGGCGGCAGCCCGAGCCGGAGGGCCTTCCAGCCGCCGGCGAGGAGGTTCGGCACGCAGGTGACGCCGACGATCCCCGCGCCGTCGCCGAGGAGCTGCCGGCCGGCCTCGCCCGCAAAGACCGACGACTCGTGCGGCACGAGGAAGACGTCGAACCCCTGCTCGGCACCGAGCCGGGTCAGCTGCCGGACGCGGCAGCGCGGCTCGCACCCGCGGCACTCGCAGGCGAGCGGGCCGGAGACGGCGCGGCAGCGCGGGCGCGGGTGGTACCGGAGGCAGGCAGGCACGATCACGGCCTTTCGCGGCGTCTGGAGGAACGCGGCGCGCTGGGCCCGGTTCATCAGCTCGGCGCCGACCATGTTCAGGTGGTACTCGACGCGCGGCCGGGCCGCGAAGACCACGTCCTCGCGCCAGGAGTACGACGGGTGCTCCTCGGCGAGGAACCGCTCCACGCCCGCCGTGTACGCGCCGAGCGCGGCGATGCTCGCCTCCTCGAACCACTAGGCGAAGGCGATGGCGGCGGCGAGCACGGCCACGGCCTCGTCCCCGGGCAGGGAACAGAGATAGTCCCGCCAGGCCGAGAGCCGCTCGACCTCCTCGCGATAGTCGCCGGCCGCTTCGAGCCAGCCCAGCAGCCGGCCGAGGTGGTCGAGGGTCGGGCGCGGATGCCAGTCGCGGTCCTTCGGTACGAGGTAGATGGTCGAGAGGATGCCGCGCAGCCGGTCGGCGGCGGGCTTCAGGAACGGGCTCGCGCGACGGATCTCAGCGAGAGAGGAGAGGACGCAGCGCGGCGTGCAGGCGAGGTCGTGCGCGTCGTCGCCATACGCCCGCCAGTGGACCCCGAGCATCAGGAGTTCGAGCAGGTACTCCTCCTCCGCACGCACCGACTCGTTCCCGCTCTCTGCGATGGAGCCGGCGAACTCC
>JADGNL010000227.1 GCA_017883495.1 Methanomicrobiales archaeon
AGATCGCCTCCTCGACCCCGATCCGGGACGCGGCGGGGGCCGTCACCGGCGGCGTCGCGATCGCGCTCGACATCACGGCGCACAGGGAGGCCGAACGGGCGCTGGCCGCGACCGAGAAGCGATACCAGACCATCGTCGAGACGGCCTCCGAGGGGATCGTCATCGGTCTGCCCGACGGCCCGTACACCTACGTGAACCGGCGGATGGGCGAGCTCCTGGGCTACCCGGCCGGGGAGCTCGTCGGCCGGTCGAGCCTGGATCTCACGTTCGACGAATGGCGCCCGGAGGTATGCCGGGCCCGGGGAGAGCTCCGCAGGGGCGAGGTCCTCCAGGGTGAGTTCAAGTACCGCCACCGGGACGGCTCGGCCGTCTGGACCCTGTACAGCGCCTCCCCGATCTTCAACGAGCACGGGGAGCACGTGGCCAACCTCGCGCTGCATACCGACATCACCGAGCGGAAGAAGGCCGAGCAGGACCTGAAGCGGTACGCCGACCAGCTCGAACGGTCGAACGAGGAGCTGCAGCGGTTCGCCTACGTGGCCTCGCACGACCTGCAGGAGCCGTTGCGTACCATCGTCTCCTTCTCCCAGCTCCTCCAGCGGCGGTGCGGGGGGCAGCTCGGCAAGGACGCCGACGAGTACATCGCGTTCATCGTCGACGGCGGGAACCGGATGCAGTCTCTGATCCGCGACCTGCTCACCTTCTCGCGGATCGAGACCCTGGCCGGCGAGCCCGTCCCCGTCGACGCGGGCCGGGCGGTCATGGACGCGCTCGTGACCTTCAACGGCCAGGTCCGGGAGATTGGGGCGACTGTGACCGTCGGGCCGCTGCCGACCGTCCGCACCGACCCCCGGCAGCTGGAACAGGTCTTTACGAACCTGGTCGGCAACGCGATCAAGTACCGGCGGCCGGAGGTGCCGCTCGACGTCCAGATCGCCGCGAACCGGACGAACGGTATGTGGGAGTTCTCGGTCTCGGACAACGGGATCGGGATCGAGCCCCAGTACTTCGACCGGATCTTCGAGATGTTCCGCCGGCTCCACACCCACGACAAGTACGAGGGCACCGGGATCGGCCTGGCCGTCGTGAAACGGATCGTCGAGCGCTACGGCGGTTCGATCAGGGTCGAGTCGACACCGGGCGAGGGGTCGACCTTCTTCTTCACCCTCCCGGCCGCTTGAACCGCGGAGGTATCAAAGGAGGGCCGGGTCGAATCCAGAGCAATTGTATCGATACACGTATCGTTCCGCTCCGACAATTACCAATCCACGGGTGGCCTGTTGCGGCGACTTCTTCCGATTCTGATTCTTGCGGTCCTCGTTCTCAGCCCCGCAACGGCCTATGTCCCCGACACCCTGACCGTCACCTTCCTCGACGTCGGCCAGAGCGACGCGATCCTCGTCGAGACACCGAACGGCCACGCGATGCTCATCGATGCCGGCGAGTCGTGAGCCGCGCCGGCCGTCTCGACCGGTCTCGAGGCGGAGGGAATCGCAAGCCTCGAGTTCGTCGACGCGCCGGGGCATGTCGCGGACCTTGCCCGGTACCGGGCGCGGGGCTACGCGATGCAGGGCAACCAGATCGCGTGCGCGAAGGATCGGCCGCAGTCGACCCTCGAGGCCCACGCGCCGTCTGTTCGCAGCGTGAACACGGTCGGGGTCACGGCGGAGTAGTATCCGCCGCGGCCGCTGCCGACGGCCTGATGGCGGCGGGCCGGTGCGGCGCAGGAGAGATTCTCTTCTCCCCCGTCTGCGACCGCTGCGGGCAGAAGGAGCGGATTTCCGCGCCGGCCGTAAAAGAGAGGACGTGCCGGCCCGTCACGTCACCGTGAACGTCCCGGTCATGGTCTCCGGGTGAACGTCGCAGCGGTAGAAGTACGTCCCCGGCGTGCTCGGCGCCGTGAACGTGTAGGTCGTCGTCACCTGGCCGGTCACGATCGCGCCCTTGAAGAGCGTCGTCGTCGCCGAGGAGTCCGTGTAGAGCGCGAAGTTGTGCGGGACGCCCGCGTCGTTGTTGACGAAGGCCAGGACGACCGTCGACCCGGCCGGCGCCGAGAGCGAGCTCCTGTCGAAGGCGATGTTCTTCGCCGTCAGCGTGAGCGCGGTGACGGTCGTCCCCCCGCCCGGCGCGGTGGTCGCCGTCGCACCCGAGGTCGTCGCGGCCGTGGTTGCCGTGGCCGTCGCGGCGGTCGAGGCCGTCGCCGTCGGGGTGCCCGTCGCGGTCGTCGTCGCCGTCCGGGTGGCCGTGGCCGTCGTGGCCGCGGTCGAGGTCCCGGTCGTGGTCGTGCTGCCGTTCCCGATCACGACCAGGCCGCCCGTGTTCGCGGGCACCATCATCCAGACCTCGCCCGAGTTCTGCGGCGTCAGGCCGGGCCCGCCGTTCTGGTTGATCAGGACCAGCACCTCGTGATTGCTGTCCTCGAACATCCCGCGGACGAAGGCGTTGATCCGACCGTTCGGGTTGTTCGCGACCGTCACGAGCTTCGTCGTCCACATTGCGTTCTGGGCCGCGGTCAGGCTCGACGCGGCGTCGGGCAGGGTCGCCGTGTCCAGGCCCGGGGGCGGGGTCGCGATCAGGAGCGTCCCGTTCCCGACGGTCCGGCTCTCGTCGGACCAGGTGCCAAAGACGTACGACCCCTGCATCGAGGAGCCGAGCCCGCTGCCGCGGTAGACGACGCCGCCGACGATCGTGTCGCCGACGTCGTGGCCGAGTTCGACCACGGGGCCGATCAGCGGCTGCCCGCTATAGCCGGTGATCCGGCAGGTGGTGTTCGGGACGGCGAAGTCGTTCGCGGGGTCGAAGCAGTGCGTCCCCTCGCGGATGTTCCAGGGATAGTCGCCCCCCTTGTAGACGATCAGGACGGACTCGAAGAGGCGCTGGCCGGCCATCGCGATGAACATGTGGTGGCTGCCGCCGGAGTCGAAGGTCGCGTAGGCCGGGTTGCGGAAGCCGTACGCGTAGATCTCGGGCGGGATGGTCGCGTTCGAGAGGAACGGGTTGTCCGCCGGGATGCCGTACTGCTTGCCCGCACTCACGGAGTTGACGTCAATCCGGATCACCTTGCCGAGGAGGGTGGTCAGGTTCTGTGCGTTCCCGGTGCCGGGTATGTGGCCCATGCCCGTGTCGTCGGCACGACCGCCGTCGCCGAGCGGGAGGTAGAGGTAGCCGTCGGTCGGCCCGAAGAGGAGGAATCCGCCGTTGTGGTTCTGGTACGGCTTGTCGACCTGGAGGAGGACCTTCTCCGAGGACATGTTCACCTGGTTGGGGTTGGAGGACGAGACGCGGAACTCGGAGAGGTGGTTCGTGCAGCTCCAGTTCGGGTCGACGCCGGCGCGGAGGGGGGCGCTGTAGTAGACGAAGACCCGGCCGTTCGTGGCGAACTGCGGGTGGAACGCGATCGAGAGGAGCCCGCGCTCGTCGTACGTCGGGTCGATCTTGACCATCCTGTCGCGAACGTCCAGGAACGGCTGGCCCACGACGGTGCCGTTCGCGTAGAAGATCTTGACATAGCCCGTCTGGTCGACCAGGAAGAGCCGGCCGCTGCCGTCCTTCGGGTCGGCGACCATGCTCGGCGAGGTGAACCCGCCGGCGATGCGCTTCAGGCCGACGGCCACGTCGGGCGCGTGCAGCTTCGTCGTGGACGGGTACGTGGTGAAGGCGGCCGCCTCGGGGGAGTTCTGGTTCGTGAGGTCGGTCACCCCCGGCGCCGTGGTCGGGGTCGCCGTGGCGTTCCCCCCCCGGCACCTGGATGGTGCAGCCGGCGCAGAGAGCGAATCCGGCAATGAACAAGGCCAAAAGAACTAATTTCAATATACTTGACATGCGCGACTTTAACCTCGATTGTAGGATAAGCCTTGTGGTCGATGGCGGCCCGGAGGGTCGCGGTGACGCCTCCGTCGGTCCGACGGATACAAAGGTTCAAATGGTCCGGGGCGGATGGACCTGCCGTGCCCGGCGCGGGCCGGGAGAACAGGGAGACCATCATGATGGGAAAGAGCGAGGGCGTAACGCCCCGAAAGCAGGGAGGAGAGACACTCGAGATCACCCGCGTCTTCGACGCGCCGCGGGAGCTCGTCTGGAAGGCGTGGACCGACCCGGAGCGCATCAAATGCTGGTGGGGGCCGAAGAACTTCACCGCGCCCGCGGCCAGGATCGACCCCCGCCCGGGAGGGAAGTACCTCTACGCCATGCGCTCGCCCGAGGGGCAGGACTTCTGGAGCACGGGCGTCTTCCGCGAGATCGTCGAGCCCGAGCGGATCGTCGCCACGGATTCGTTCTCGGACGCGAACGGGAACGTGGTCCCCGCATCGCACTACGGCATGACCGGCGACTGGCCGCTCGAGCTCGTCGCGACGTTCACGTTCGAGGAGGAGGACGGAAAGACGAAGCTCACCCTGCGGCACGAGGGCTTCCCCGATCGCGAGAACCGCGATATGGCCGGCGCCGGGTGGAACGAGTCCTTCGACAAGCTCGATCGCTGCCTGGCCAAGGCGAAGCAGTCGTAAGGCCGACGCCACGGTCACGGCCGCGCCCCCGACAGCCGGAAACGGCGGCACGGTGACGTCCGCCCCGACGCCGAAGTCGTGACGCTAGTCTACGTGAACGGAGCACGCCCGAGGAAGTCCCGCGGACGAACTTCGTCCTGGCCGTCCGATACGTGGCCGGACGTCCCCCCTTTTTCGGTATCCCCGCGGGGGGCGAACTCCCCCGGGAAGTTGACGAGCCGGGGGCGGCTTGCTGGGGCCGGATAATAACGGATCGGGAGAACCCGGAGGCCCGGTGGACGCCGCCGGAGGCGAAGCCCGGCCCGGAAACGAAGGCCCGCGCCCGGTTACGAGCAACGGGACCTGGACGGGCACGGTGGAGCCCGTCGGCGCGGGCCCCGGGTCGCCCGCTATGGAGGCGCGGAGGCCGCGACGTGCGAATTGACCCTTGGCGGCCTCTGGCTCGACTGCCGGTTCGAGCAGGACCG
>JADGNL010000228.1 GCA_017883495.1 Methanomicrobiales archaeon
AGCGAGTAGCAGTCGTTGCACTGGCCCGCGTCGATCACCCGGGGAAGGCCGCCGATGGTCCCGAGGTCGAGGGCGTTGTACCGGTACTTCGCGCAGCCGGCCGTCAGGATCACCGTGTTCTTCGGCATGGCCTCGGCGAACTCCGTGTAGTACTCCCGCTCCCGCTGCCGGCCGTCGCAGCCGGCCATGACGACGAACCGGTTGATGTCGCCCTTCTTCACGGCCTCGACGATGGTGCCCGCGAGCGCGAGCACGGCCGTGTGGGCGCAGCCGGTGACCAGGTCCCGCCCGCTGCCGGGGAGCGGCGACGGGGGAAGCGACGACTGCGCGGCCCTGATGATCGCGGAGAAGTCCTTTGTCCCGTCCGGGCCGGCGGGGATGTGGGTAACGCCGGGCCAGCCGGCCGGCCCGGTGGTGTAGAGCCGGCCGAGGTACGACTCCTTCGGCGGGACGATGCAGTTCGTCGTGACCAGGACCGGGCCGTTGAACGCCTCGAACTCCTCGCGCTGGCGGTGCCACGAGGAGCCGTAGTTGCCGTAGAGATGCGGGTACCTCTTGAGGCCCGGGTACGCGTGCGCGGGCAGCATCTCGCCGTGGGTGTAGACGTCGATCCCGGCGTCCTTCGACTGCTCGAGGAGCTCCGCGAGGTCCTTGAGGTCGTGGCCCGTGACCAGGATGCCCGGCCGGCTCCCGACGGTGGTCTTCACGGACGTGATCTCGGGGTCGCCGTAGGTCGCGGTGTTGGCCCGGTCGAGCAGGGCGAGGGTCGCGACGCCGACCTTTCCGCACTCGAGCACGAGCCCGACCATCTCGTCGACGGAGAGGTCGCGGCCGGTCGAGGCGAGCCCGCGCTCCATGAACTCCTCGATCGTCTCATCCGTATAGCCGAGCACGGCCGCGTGGTGGTAGTACGCGCCGATCCCCTTGAGGCCGTAGATCAGCATCTCGCGGAGCGAGCGGACATCCTCGTTCTCCGTCGCAAGCACGCCGACCTCCTTCGCCTTCGCATCGACGTCGGCGTCGCTCGCCGGCGTCCAGGTGGCCGCATCAGGTTCGCTCGGGCCGGCCGGCGGCAGGGCGTCGCGGATCGCGACGGCCTTCCGGATCATCTCCCGGATCCGGGCGTGGTCGAAGTTGACGTTGGTGAGCGTCGCGAAGAGCGCGTCCGCGATGAACGTCCGCGCCTCGCTGCTCCCGGCCTCGCCCCGCTCGCGGGCGGCGAGGTCGCGCACCGCGATCCCCCGGCAGAGGTAGAGCAGGACGTCCATCGCCCCGCAGAGGGCCTCGTCCTTGCCGCAGACGCCCCGGACCGTGCACCCGCTCCCCCTGGCGGTCTCTTCACACTGGTAACAGAACATATCGTGTCTCTCCTGGTATCTTATTCCTACAAGGTTTCAATTGTATACCAAATTATAAGTAGTCGAGGGTTTCAAAAGAGTAACCATGCAGGAGGCGTGCACGGTCAACCAGACGGTCCGGTATCTCGCCCGGAAGTGGACCCTGCTGATCATCCTCGAGCTCTACAAGGGGCCGGGGCAGACCCGCCGGTTCTCGGAGCTCAAGGACGCGCTCTCGGGGATCACGCAGAAGGTGCTCACCGAGCGGCTCCGCGAGCTCGAGGAGGAGGGGGTCGTCACCCGCCGGGTCGACGCCTCGTCCTTCCCGGTCCGGAGCGAGTACACCCTGTCTCCGAGCGGGCTCGAGCTCGTCGACGTGATCCGCGGGATCAAGGGCTGGGCCCTGAAGTGGAAGATCGAGAACGTCGACTGCGGCGGCCAGGACTGCCGGGTCTGCGTGCTCTGAGTCCTTCGGGCCGAAACCTCCTGCAGCGAGACCGAGGTAGCATCCGATGAAGATCACCACCGTATCGGACGTGGTGCCGGGCCCGAACCCGCACCACGTCGACGTCCGAAAGGTCTACGACTCCCCCCACGCGACGGCCTCCGTCATCACGCTTCGGTCCGGCGAATCCCTCAAGAAGCACATCACGCCGGTCGACGTCTTCTTCTACACCCTCGAGGGCGAGACCGTCGTCGAGATCGGGGACGAGCGCGAGACCGTCGGACGAGACTGCGTCGTCGAGAGTCCGGCCCGCATCCCCCACCTTCTGGCGAACGAGAGCGACGGCGTCTGCCGCGTGCTCGTGGTCAAGGTGCCGGGGCAGGCCAGCGGGGGAAAGCTGCTCTGAACCGCGAACCGGCCCGCCGCCGGACCCGGCCGATAGAGAGATCCCTTCGGACAGGATCGCGATCAAACGGGTCCTCGTCAGCGGCCTGGAGACGGGGATCGACCGGCCGGACCGGATCGTCGCGGAGGTGGGGACGCTGCACCTCTCCGACGACATCGCCATCACCGGGGAGCTGCTCAGGCGGACGACGGCGCTCAACGACGTTCCCACGAAAAAGGCAGGGGAGTACGGCGAGGCGCTGCTGAGGGACTATACATCCCGGGGGCGTGACCGGTACCCGGTCCCGGTTCCGCGAACCTCGGGACCCCCCACGCTCTCGATCAGGACGTGCCCGCAGTGCGGGCGAGGAGGTGGAGGTCTTCTCGAACGACATCCCGGTAGCGGGCGGCACCTGCGGCTGTACCGTCTTTACCGATCTCCTCGCGTCCAGTGGTGCAGGTACGCGAAAGAGTGCGTCGGGGAGGAGGCGTACCGGCGACTCGCAGAGAAGCCTGGATGACGAGACGTTTCACCCGTTGAAGTGATGATGCTCGTAGGTGGTCCGGATGAACTCCTGTTTCCGGTACTCGCTTCCCTTCACCGGCGGTTTGAGATACCCGATCTCCGGCGTCTGCAGGGCCGGGCAGAACGGGCAGAGGGCGGCGTCGACATCGTTCGCCTTCTCCCGTACCGGGCAGTAATACACCCCTTCGACGACCGCGACCCTGTCCCCGCCGGGGAACGGCATTCCGACCGGATGGCCGGGGAGCCCCTGCACGAACATGCAGAACCCTTCGAGAAGGAACTTCAGGAACCGCGCCCGGACCTGCTCCTCGTCCCCGGCAGCGCACTGCGCTGCAACCATCTTCCAGAAACCGGTTGCCTCGGGAGCGAGGGGTTCCCGCATGCGGGAGAAGTTCCGTAACTCCTGCATCCTCCGGACTGCCTGGTAGGTCCCGTGGAGGTGGCCGACGACAGTCTCCTCGAGTCTCTCCCGGTACTCGGGGGGGAAGTCCCGTATCGTTCTCGAGAAGTTCCGCCGCATCTGCTGCACGTCCCGGGGCGAGTACGAGAGGACGATAGCTGCAATAGCCGTGCCGAGCTCTCCCCGGGTCTTCTTCGAGCCGAGCGTCGAGCATTCGTGGGCGATCTGGTCGTGGTCCATGAAGGGTCTCCGTCAGTGGTACAGAGGATGGAAAGGATGGTCCCTCTTCTCTCTTGGGTATGCCGGGACTTGGTTCTATTCTCGGGACCGATGCTCCCTGCCGTGCAGGACCATTTTTCCCGCAGGGCGCCGGCGATGGAGGCTGATACGGATGCCACGCCGTCCGGCGCGTGGACGGGGACCGCACCGCCCAGGCCGACGTCGAGAGAGGTGACGGTCAGAGTGTCGGGGGCGGAGGCCGTCGATGGAGCGATACCGGAGACGGCAAGGCCGGCTCGGTCAGGCGCTACCTGGACATCGTCGAGGACGGGCTCTGCACCTGCGACCGCTCCCTGATCCGGAACGGGTTCTGCTGGCACCAGCTCGCGGCCCGGATCGCGGTCCTGGCCGGCCTCTGCGAGGAGTACGACCTCTGGTACCACGCGGCGCTGGAGTGATGGCCGGGCCGCGGCTTACATTCTACTATGGCGTCGATGGCGATCGGCACCGGCTCTTTCCGTCGTCGCTGAATTCCAGGCAGGGGGGTCTCCAGGCGAGGGGATAGGAGAAGGAGCAACCGATTCGAATCAAAAGGCAGACTATCGATCCCTTCCAACGGCGTACAGGAGATTATGCATGGGTTCCCGAATCAAAAGGAGCTCATATCGATCTCCAAATTTTCTCTGAATTTCAATCTCGGATAGTTTCCCTGTTCGCTCGAATCCTCGCGCGCGGAGGAAGCCGATATTGTTCCGTTCCCGGCACCTTCACCGCACCGGGAGCACAACAACGCGGCGGCACTGAAGGAGTTCGTCGAACCCGGGGAGTGACGAGCCCGGGGGTCTCTCCGTTCGCCTGTCGCGGAGCCGACGGAAGGCAGCGGGATGTTCCGGTGCCGTCATCCACCAGCGACCCCCCTCGCGGCGATCAATGGATCTGGTTGATCTCGTGGATCGACGTGGGGTACGCCCAGTCCGTCTCGTGCAGGTCGGCGAGCGAGAGGCCGTGGCGCATCGCCAGGGCGAAGATGTTGATCACCTCGTCGGCGTTGTGCCCGAGAAAATGGGCGCCGAGAACCCTGCCGTCCGGGCCGTCGGTCAGCACGACGTACCCCGAGCGCGGGACCCCGAGCCGGTGCGAGGTCAACCAGCCCCGCGTATCGGCTTTGTGGACAGTGACAGAGAGCCCCTGGCGAGCGGCCGACTCCTCTCCGAGGCCGACCGACGCGAGCACCGGGTGGGCAAAGACGGCCGAGGGCACAGCTGAATAGTCGGGTGCGACCGTGTTGCCGTGGAGCATGTTCCCGGCGGCGACCATGCCGTCGCGGTGGGCGACCGGCACGAGCATCCGGCCCCGCGGGTTCGCGTCCCCCGCGACGTAGACGGATGGGTTGGAGACGCTCTGGAGGAACGGATTCACCACGATGCCGTGCGCGTCGGCCGCGACGCCGCCGCGCTCGAGCTCGAGGCCGACGACGTCCGGCACCCGCCCGACGCCGTGGACGACCATGTCGGCCTCGAAGGCCCGGGAGCCGCCCCGGACACGGAGCCCGCCTCCATCCATCGTCTCCACGGCCGCGACGGGCGTGCCGGTCACCACCCCGATGCCGAGTTCCCGGCAGGCCTCCACCAGAAGGTCGACCAGGTACGGCTCGAACCCTTTGAGGACCCGCTCACCCCGGTGGACTATGGTCACGTCGGCGCCGGCTGCAGCGGCGATAAACCCGAGCTCGAACGAGATGTAGCCGCCGCCGATGAAGAGGACCCGCCCGGGCAGCGACTCCATCGCGAGGAACTCGTCGCTCAGGGAGACCAGCCCCTCACC
>JADGNL010000229.1 GCA_017883495.1 Methanomicrobiales archaeon
ACTCTCACCGTCATACCGCTCCTCCTCTCATGCGCGTTCCTCCCCTCTATACCTTCCTCAGGAGCGCGGACCGGCCCTGGAACCGCTCCCAGTCCCAGGGCTCGTCCAGGACCCGGACCTCGACCGAAGTGATCCCTGGCAGGGAGGCCGCGCGCCGCCGCACCTGTTCGGTCAGGTAGTCCACGAGCGGGCAGCCCTTGGTGGTCAGGACCAGGTCCACGGTGGCCGCTCCGGTGACCGGGTCGACGTGGATCTCGCGGATCAGCCCGAGGTCGACCACGTCGATCCCGACCTCGGGGTCGATCACCGTGCGCAGCGCGTTCCGGACCTCGTCCTCGCGCGTGAGCTCGAGGCGCGCGTCCTCTCCCACCGGCCCCGGAAGGGACCGCTCGAGCGCGCGGAGCCGCTCCTCGAGCTGGTTCTCCCGGTCGAGGAGGCGCGAGACGACCCGGAGCATCGGGTCCGGCATCTCGCCGCCCTCGATCTCGCCCGCGCCGCAGCCCCCCGCGATCCTTCCCGGCACCCCGACCACGGTCGCGCCGGCCGGCACGGGCCTGACCACGACCGCGCCCGCCCCGATCCGGGCGTAGTCCCCGACCGCGATCGGGCCGAGGACGGCGGCCCCCGAGCCGATAACGACCCCGTTCCCGATCGTCGGGTGCCGCTTCTCGTTCACGAGCGCGGTCCCGCCGAGGACGACGCCCATGTAGATCAGGACGTCGTCCCCGACCTCGGCCGTCTCGCCGATCACGACCCCCATGCCGTGGTCGATGAAGACCCGGCGGCCGATGACCGCGCCGGGGTGGATCTCGACCCCCGTCAGGAACCGGCCGACGTGCGAGACGAGCCGGCCCGCGAAGAAGAGCCGGTGGACCCAGCACCAGTGCGCGAGCCGGTGGAACCAGAGCGCGTGGAGCCCCGGGTAGAGGAAGAGCACCTCCAGGACCGAGCGCGCCGCCGGGTCCTTGGCAAAGACCGTCCGGATGTCCTCCCTGAGCCGTCCCATCCCGTCCCCTCGAATGCAGAGGATGGGTTGGTCGGCGTAATATCCCTTTGCGCCGCCATCGAAGGGCTTAACCCGGTGCAGCGGCCACGCTCTCGCGCATGGTTGCCCTCTCCCTCCCCGGCGCGCGGCGGCTCGAGGAGCCGCTCACCGGCCGCCGGCTCGACGTGCTGCTCGCCGACCTCGGGCTGAACCCGTGCGAGCTGATCGTGACCCGCGACGGCTGCCTCCTCCCCGACGACGCCCCCCTCGACGACGCGGACTCGCTCCGGGTGCACGCGATCGTCCACGGCGGATGACCCACCCGACCTGCGCGGCCTGCGCCGAGCCGGCCGTCTACCTCGACCGGGCCGCGGGCGAGCACCTCTGCGCGGACCACCTGACCGCCAGGGTCGAGGCGACCTTCCGCGCCACCCTCCGAGGGCCGGGCGGCCTTTCCGGCGGCGAGCGGGTCGCGGTCGCCTTCTCGGGGGGCAAGGACAGCTCGGTCCTCCTCCACCTGCTCGCGAGCCTCGCCGCGCCCGAACTCGGCCTCGCGCTCGTCGCGGTCACGGTCGACGAGGGGATCGCCGGGTACCGGGACGAGACGATCGCGTGGGCCCGGACGCTCGCGGACCGCCTCGGCGTCGAGCACCGCGTGATCGGGTTCGAGGAGGCCTGCGGCTCGGACCTCGATGTCCTCGTCCGCGGCCGCGAGGGCCGCGCCTGCACCATCTGCGGCGTGCTCCGCCGCCGGCTCCTCCAGCAGGCCGCGCACGAGCTCGGCGCGGACCGGCTCGCGACCGGCCACTGCCTCGACGACGAGGCCGAGTCCGTGGTGATGAACTGGCTCCGCGGCGACCTCTACCGCGTGGCCGGGGCCCGCCCGACCGGCGGCGAGTCCATGGTGCCGCGGACGAAGCCGCTCGCCCGCCTCCCCGAGAAGGAGGTCGTCTCGTACGCGCTCCTCCACGACCTCGCCCCCGAGCTGCCCGAGTGCCCGTACGCGCACCACGCGCTCCGCTCCGGTATCCGCGGCATGGTCCACCGCGCCGAGCGCCAGTCGCCGGGAACGCTCGCCCGTATCGTCGCGGGCCAGTCCGAGCTCGAGGCCCGGCTCCGCGGGCTCCTGCCGCCGGCCGACTTCTCGACCTGCCCCGACTGCGGCGAGCCCGTCCTCGGCGGGCCCTGCCGGGCCTGCACGCTCCTCGGCGGGGCCCTGGAGAAGCATTAAAGGGGCATTCGACGAAGCTCTTCACAATTCTCAGGACGATTCACCCGTGACCCGCAACCATCCCGACGTCACCCTCCTCGCGCACAACTACGTCCGGCCCGAGGTCCAGGACGCTGCCGACTTCGTCGGCGACAGCCTCGAGCTCGCCCGGCTCGCGACCCGGACGGCGACGCCGTACCTGGTCGTGGCCGGCGTGGACTTCATGGCCGAGACCGCCGCCATCCTCAACCCGGACCGGACCGTGCTCCACCCCGAGCCCTGCTCGAGCTGCGCGATGGCCCTCCGGCTCACGCCCGGAGACGTGCTCGCGGCCCGGGCCGCGCACCCGGACGCGGCCGTCGTGGCCTACGTCAACACGTCGGCCGCGGTCAAGGCCGAGGCGGACATCTGCTGCACCTCGGCGAACGCGGTCCGGGTCGTGAACTCGCTCGACGAGGACGAGGTGATCTTCGTGCCCGACCGGAACCTCGCGGCCTACGTCGCGGCCCGGACGGCGAAGACGATCCACGCGGTCCCGGCCATCGGCTGCTGCCCGGTCCACCAGGCCCTGACCGCGGACGAGGTCCGGGCCGCCCGGGCCGCGCACCCCGGCGCCGAGGTGATGGTCCACCCCGAGACGACGCCGGCCGTCCAGGCCGTGGCCGACTTCATCGGCTCGACCGCGGCCATGATCCGGCGCGCCCGCGAGACTCCGGCCGCGACCGTGATCGTCGGGACCGAGGTCGGGCTGATCCCCCGGCTCGAGCGCGATAGCCCGCAGAAGCGGTTCGTGCCGGCTTCGCCGTACCTGGTCTGCCCGGACATGAAGATGATCACGCTCGAGCTGGTCGAGGCCGCGATCGCGACGCGCTCCCCGGTCGTCACCGTCCCCGAGCCGGTCGCGAGCCGCGCCCGGACCGCCCTCGAGCGGATGCTCGCCCTCCCGGAGGCGTGACCGTGCGCGCGCTCGCCCCCTGCCCCAAGGCCTACCGGGCCGAGACCGAGCGGGCCGTGGACCCCGCGATCACGCTCAAACTGGCCGAGGCCGCCGTGCCCGCGACCGGGATCACGCGGGTCGCGGACATCACCGGCCTGGACCGAATCGGGATTCCCGTCTTCTCCTGCATCCGCCCGACCGCGGCCGACGGCGCGATCTCGATCTACAACGGCAAGGGCGCGACTCCGCTCGCGGCCCGGGTCTCGGCCGTCATGGAGGGGGTCGAGCGGTACTCGGCCGAGGTCCACGACCGCGAGCTCGTGACGGCCCGCTTCTCGGAGCTCGGGGCCGGCGCCGCGCTCGACCCAACCGAGCTCGTGCTGCCGGACGGCGCCGATCCGGACGCGCTCCTCCCCTGGGTCGCGGGGCGCGACCTGGTGACGGGCGAGGAGGTGCTCGTGCCCGCCCACGCGGTCTTCCACCCCCTGCCGCCGGGGTCGCCCCGGCTCTTCCGGACGAGCACGAACGGCATCGCCTCGGGCAACACCCTCGAGGAGGCGGTCTTCCACGCGCTCGGCGAGGTGATCGAGCGCGACGCCTGGTCCCTCGTGGAGGCGACGCGGGACGCCGGGCCGGCCGTCGTCGATTCCGTTCACCCGACAGTTTGCGCCCTCCTCGACCGGTTCCGGGCCGCGGACGTGCCCGTGCTGCTGCGCGAGATCACGAGCGACA
>JADGNL010000230.1 GCA_017883495.1 Methanomicrobiales archaeon
ACAACCATCAGTTCCTTTTTCCGCGTCGATACGTTCACGGCGGCCAGTAGCTACCGGCGATCTCGTTTGGGGCTCGTGTGCCCCCGCGACCGGGCGCGTGTCACAGGAAAGGTCGGTGGCGGTCATACCTCGGCCGCCATCCTCCGGAGCTCTCCCGCGACTTCGGCCGACTCGACCTCATGCCCGCACGCGCGGGATACTCGCCGCACCAGGTCCTCCCACATGTCGATCCGGTCGCCATTGGGATCGTTCTCCGGGAGCATCCGCCGGTACCGGCCGGTGAGGTCCTCGCCGACGATGGAGATGAGGGCGTCCCGGATACCCGTGACCTTCTGCTCCGCCGCGGTCGTCGACGCAATCCGGTCGTCGCGCATCCGCCGTACGACATCCCGCAGCCGCTCCCGGTTCGCCGAGGCTTCGGCGGCAACCTCGCGCTGCCGGTCGCAGCTCTCCCGAGCGCCCCGGACGAGCCGGAATTTCGTGTTCAGCGAGTCCTCGAGCGATTCGTCGCTGTACAGGATCTCCAGCTGCTCCCGGACGAACCGTGAGACGTTGAGGTGGTCGGCCTTGACCAGGTGATAGAGCTGCATCGGGATCCAGACCGGGAACTGCTTCATCTCGATACCGTGCCTGTCAGTGTACGGCATTCAGCCTGTCTCCCTCGCCCTGAGAACCTGTGCCGAGTTCGTGGTACTGTACTGTACTATTTGGTACCGTACTAGAGAGAGAGAGAGAGAGAGAGAGAGAGGAAGACCATTCATTCAGGTCTCCAGAATGGGGTGCTCGACCACGATCCCGGTCTCGTCCACCCGGAGAAGGCCGCAGCGGATCCGCTCGCGGTTGCAGTACCGCATGAACCGGTCCCGCTCGCTCTCCGTCGTGACGATCTGGATGTCGCCGCCGCTCTCGAGGCTGACGAACTTCCATCTCACCCCTCCCGCCTCCAGAGGAGCGACCCGGGCGGGATCGCGGAGAGTAGCATCGGCGGGATCGCCCGGGTCTCCGGGACGCAGATCAGGCCCCGGGGGCCGGGCTCGAGGGTCACCAGCTCCTCCCATTCGCCGTCCGGGGTGCAGGCCCAGAACGTCCCCGGCGCCTGCGGGCGCTCGTCGGTGAAGCCGTCGGCGTCGATCATGCCGGCACCGCCCCGCGGAACTCCTCGAACAGGTCGAGCGCCCGCCGCATCCCCGACCGGGTCGTCTGCGCCAAATGGGGAAACTCGGTCCCCGGGACCCGCGTCGCGGCGTTGACCTCGGCGGCCGACGCGGCGCCGAGACGATCGGCCCGGCGGACGTACGACCTGACCGCCTTCGCGGTGCCCGCCTCGTATCCCTTCGTCACCAGCCAGGCGGCGAACCGGTCGAGCTCCTCGTCGGGGATCATTCCCACTCCGCGCGTTCGGCGCAGTCCCGGCAGAGGTACCGCCGGAATCGCCGCCGGGAGTCCCGCGACGCCTCGGCGCCGATCTCCCGCCCGCAGGCGGAGCAATGCTCCGGGTCGGCCGGCCGGAGGTACCGGGTGCCGCAGCGCCCGCAGGAGAGCTCCGCGTCCGCGCCCATCAGGCGTCTCCGCCGAGGACCGCGACCGGGCCGTCGTCCCGGTAGTAGTGCGCCCGCAGGTGATCGCGCGGGACCAGGAACGCGGCGGCATCGACCGGGAACCCGATCCCATCCGGCACGAACCCGAGCCCGGCCCGGGACGCGCCGAGCAGCATGCGGCCGCCGGCGGAGGCGCCGATGTCCCCGATCGCCTCCCCGTCGTCCGAATAGAGGACCGCGGGGTACCCGACGAGCAGGTACGGCGCGTCGTCGGCCAGGACCCGGTAGCGGCGCCGGATTCCGGCCGTGATCCGGATCAGGATCTCGTCGGAGTCGTCCGCCTTTCCGGCGCTGCCAACCGTCTCCCAGGTCATTGGCCCTGCCCCCCGACCCGATCCCCGTTCGGCGGCCGGTTCGCGACCGCCCGGGCGATGCGGGCGATCCCTTCATCTCCCCGGAAGTCACAGATCTCCGCGGCGGTCGTTCCCCACTCGTGCTTGCAGGCTGGGTGCGGGGCGCTGCCGTTCATTCTGCGTCCTCGAGCTGCCGGAGCCCGCGCCGGACGGCGGGAATCGCGTTCTCTTCCCCATTGCCCGTCTCGCGCGCGATCGACGGGATGGCGGCGAGCGACATTGTCACGCGCTGCACGCCGGCACCTCCCTGTCCGCCTGCCTGATCATGGATCGCAGGAGCGCGCCGCGGCTGCGGTTGGCCCGCAGCCGTTCGATGATCTCCAGGTCCGCCGGCGAGCAGCGGATCGTGAGATTCTCAGTAAGGTCTGTCATGTTTTACAAAATGTAATTGATCGCGTCTTGCTGATAAAAAGCTCGGAGAACACAAAGGTTGAATACCTCAACGGCAAATTGTCTTGCATGGCGGGCGGACAGGTTACCGTGCGGCTCGATCCACGGGTGAAGGCCCGGCTCAATCAACTCGTTGAAGAGAAACACTATCCGAGCATCAGCGCCTTTATCACCGAGGCGATACTGGAGAAGTTCGGGATCGAGGGGATCGCCGTGGATGGCGAGGTGCCCCCGGACCCGATCCAGCGATACTTTTCTACTCCTGAGGGCAGGGCGCTGCTGCGCCAGCTCATCCGGGAAGAGCGCGAGTGATCACTTTCACACCGCCATCGCACCCCTATATGCCTGACCCCCGCCAACCCCTCCACCATGGACGAGGTCCGGAGGGCGATCGCAGCGGGCGAGCGGACGCCGGCCCAGGTCGCCCGGCTCCGCCAGGTCATCCGGTCGGCCCTGGAAGAGGAAGGCCTGCCGACGCGCGATCGGGATGGCTCCGGATCTCAGCAGTGATCTCGATGAGCAGGTCCGGGTTCCGCCACAGTATGCCCCCGGGTCCGCGAGCTCTTCCGCGGCCCCGTCCCGTGAGCATGGCCGCCGGAGGAAAGGAACCCGGGTACGGCCGGGCAGATCGCGCGGCACCGTGAAAACGGTACCGGCGCTTCGGCCCATGCGGCCGATCGTCATGCGTCCGGGGGCGGAGACTCTCGGCCAGAACGACAGAACATGATCGGTCGTCCGGTTCGAGGCGGGCAGCGGGCCCCCCCCGGTTCTCCGGGACCGGAGACCCCCGTCTCGACCCCCCAATCGGCACCTCGATCTGCGATACGGCCGGCCCGCTCCCGCTCTGCTGCTCGCCGGCATCCCTCCCCAGCGGCGATGGCGGGATTTCTCCGGCGGACTGGCGTTCGCCGGTGGAATCAACCGCTACAAAGGCGCCAACAACGGCCGTTTCCGTGCTCCATGGGCCTTCCTGGGGGCCGATTGCGTCGCAATCTCTTCGTAATACTGGTCTCGAAAATAACAAAGAGGAACCTTTTTCACTGAGAGGATAATACAAAACATCGCAGAAGTACCACGCAGGTGATCCCCATGCACATCCCCGACTCCTTCATCCCGATCCCGCAGGCCGCCGTGTACTGGCTGATCGCGCTCGTCTTCATCGCGCTCGCCCTCCGCTGGGTACGGCGGGAGATGAGCGAGGAGAAGGTCCCGCTGGTCGCCGTCCTCGCGGCCGGCGTCTTCGCGCTCCAGGCCTTCAACATCCCGGTGATGATGGGCACCAGCGGCCACCTGCTCGGGGCGGCGCTCGTCGCGATCGTGCTCGGCTCGCCGTTCGCGGCGGTCTTCGTCCTCTCCCTGGTCCTGATCGTGCAGGGCGTCCTCTTCGGCGACGGCGGCCTCACGACCATGGGCGCGAACATCATCAATATGGGCGTGATCGGGGGCTTCGTCGGCTACTACGGGTACCACGGCCTGCTCTCGCTCACGAAGAGCAGGTTCGCCTCGGCCGCCGGCGCGGCCTGGCTCGCCTGCATCATCCCGGCTCTCGCGGCCGCGCTCGAGCTGACGGCCGCCGGGACCTTCCCGCTCGTGCCCGGGCTGGTCGGAATGGGGGTCTACCACGCCCTGATCGGCGTGGTCGAGGCCGCGATCACGGCCGTCGTGCTCGGGCTGATCGTGAGCGCCCGCCCCGACATCCTGGAGCGGGCCGAGGGGGCGCCGATATGATCCCGACCCGCGTGCTGATCGCCGCCGGCATTGTCCTCGCGCTCGTTATCGGTATCGGCGCGGTCTTCTTCGCCTCCTCCGACCCCGACGGGCTCGACAGCACGGCCCTCGTCACCCAGGGTCAGAAGGAGCTGACCCAGCCCGCGAATCCCGGCGCGGCCGTCGACGGAGCGGCGCTCCCCGGCACGTTCGAGTACAGCGCGCCGTTTGCCGAGTACACGCTCGGCGGCTCGAAGCTCGCCGACGCCGGGCTGATGGTCGCCGGGACCCTGCTCGCCCTCGTCGCCGTCCTCGGGATCGGCCGGGGGCTCAAGGCCCTCAACCGATCGAGGTCCTCATAATCTCCACCCGGTACGGACACGCCATGCACCTGATCGAGACCACCCACCTCTCGTACGCCTACCGCGACAGCGTCCGCGCCCTCGACGACGTCAACTTCGTGGCCCCCCGGAACGTCCGGATCGCGGTGATCGGGCCGAACGGCGCGGGGAAGTCCACGCTCTTCCGCCACCTGAACGGGATCCTCCTCCCGCAGGAGGGGCAGGTGCTGGTCCGCGGCGAGCCCGTCACGAAGAAGAACCTCAAGGAGGTCCGGAAGTTCGTCGGCGTCGTCTTCCAGAACCCCGACGACCAGATCTTCGCGCCGACGGTCGAGCAGGACGTCGCGTTCGGCCCGACCAACCTCGGGCTCGACGAGGCCACCGTGATGCACCGGGTCGACGAGGCCCTCGGCCTCCTCGGGATCGAGTACCTCCGCCACCGGGCCCCGCACCACCTCTCGGGCGGGGAGAAGAAGCGGGTCGCGATCGCGGGCGTGCTCGCCATGGAGCCGGACGTGCTCGTGATGGACGAGCCGACGGCCGGCCTCGACCCCCGCGGGCGGGACGACCTGGTCCGGTTCGTGAACTCGCTTGCGGAGAAGTACGGCATGACCGTGATCTTCTCGACCCACGAGCTCGAGCTCGTCACGGCCATGGCCGACTACATCTACGTGATGGACCAGGGGAAGATCCTCGCGCAGGGCTCGGTCCAGGAGATCTTCGAGCAGGAGGAGATGCTCCGCCGTATCCGGCTCGACGTGCCCGTAATCCCGAAGCTCTGCCGCGCCCTGCGCCGCCGCGGCGCCGCCGTGCCCGTCGCCTACACCGTCGAGGAGGCCGAAGAGGGGCTCGCGGCCGCACTCGCCCTGCCTCGCCGACCATGATCGAGGAGCTCTTCGAGATCGAACGACTCGCCTACGGCGACAGCCCCGTGCACCGGCTCGACGCCCGGGTCAAGCTCGTGGTCGTGTTTGCGGCGGTCATCGCGCTTGTCGCGTATCCCGTCGATGGGTCGGTCTACCTCCTGGCGGCTGTCATGGGCGCGCTCCTCCTCTCCCTCCTCCTCCTCTCGCGGGTGCCGCTCCGGACGTTCCTGCTCCGCGTCGGCGCCATCCTTCCCTTCGGCCTCTCGATCCTCCTGCTCCAGGTGCTCTTCCCGCCGGTCGCATTCGCGTCCCCGACGGTGCTCCTCACCCTGCCGCTCGGGGTCGAGGTCACGGCCGAGGCGCTCGCCAAGGCCTCGATGATCGGGGCCCGGTTCGTGCTCTGCATCGGCTTCGTGGTCCTCCTCTCCTCGACGACCCGGCTCCAGGACCTGCTGACCGGGGCCCGCCGGCTCGGCTTTCCGTCCGAGTTCACCCTGATCCTCGGGATGATGGCCCGGTACCTCTTCGTCTTCGGCCAGATGTTCGTCCGGGTCCGGAACGCGCTCGCGACCCGCTGCTTCGACCCGTTCGACCGGTCCCTCCCGTACGGTTACCGGGTCCGGCAGCTCGGGAACACGGTCGGGACGATGTTCCTCCGGTCGTACGAGCAGGGCGAGCGGACGTACACGGCCATGCTCTGCCGCGGGTACGGCCGGGACGCCTACCTCTTCGTGCAGAAGAAGCCGCTCTCGCGCCGCGACTGGACGGTCCTCGCGGTCTGCATGGCAGTCGTCTGCGGGGCGCCGGTGCTGCTGCACCTCGCGGCCTGACGCCCGGCGCGTTCAAATAGGACCGGGACTATCTCCCCTTTCATGTCCCCTTTCATGAACGCGACGGCATGGACGCCCGGGGCCGCCTGGCTGACGGACCGGGGACGGTCGCGGGAGTCGAACGAGGACGCGGTCGGCGCCGACCCCGGGCGCGAAGTCTACGT
>JADGNL010000037.1 GCA_017883495.1 Methanomicrobiales archaeon
GGAGAAGCGGAGCGGCGGCGGCATCGACAGCGCCGCGATCGACGCGATTGCGGTCGTGCTCGGCGAAGCGGCCTTTGCGGGCGCGGTGGTCCACGGCGCCGGCTCCTGCGGCCACCCTGAGGCGCACCGATATGGGCTCGCGCAGGGCGCGGACCGATCCACGAGGGCCGGGATCCCGGTCACGCACGAGGCGGTCGCATCGCTCAACCGCGCGGTCGTGGCAGCGCTCCGGCGAGCGGGACTGGATGCGGTCGGCGTTCACCCGCTCGGTGCCTGCACGGCCGAGGACGGAAGGATCGCCTCGTTCGAGCTGGAGCCGCTCAGGCTCCTGCTCGGGCTCGGGTGCGTGCCCGTACTCCACGGCGATGTGGCGATGGACCGGCACCGCGGCGCCTGCATCGTCTCGGGCGATCAGCTCGTCGGGTACCTCGCGCCGCGGCTCGGCCTCGCGCGGGTGGGCCTGCTGACCGACGTGCCGGGCGTGCTCGGGACGGACGGCGCGGTCGTGCCGCGGGTCTCGCGGGCCGACGCCGGAGGTCTCGCCCTCGGCGCGTCGGCCGGGACGGATGTGACCGGGGGAATGGGCGGCAAGGTCGCCGAGCTCCTCCGGCTCGCCGATGCGGGTATCGTCTCGCACGTCTTCGGCCGCGACCGGCTCGCCGACTTCCTCGCGGGCCGTCCCCACGGCGGCACCGAAGTCGTGCCGGAGGATGCATGACGGGCGGACCGACCTCGGCGCGGAAGCTCGACCACCTCCGCATCTGCCGCGAGCTTCCGGTCGAGGCCGGCGACGCCGGCTTCGGCGACATCCGCCTGGTCCACAACGCGCTCCCCGAATGCGACATGGACCGGATCTCGACTGCGACGCAGTTCCTCGGGCACCGGTTCGGCGCGCCGGTGATGATCGCGGCCATGACCGGGGGGCACGCCGAGGCCACCCCGATCAACGCGCGCCTCGCTGCTGCGGCCGAACGGTTCGGTCTCGGGATCGGGGTCGGCTCCGAGCGCGCCGCGCTCGAGGACCTCTCACTCGCACAGACCTACCGGGTCGTCCGGGACGCAGCGCCGTCAGCGTTCGTGGTCGCGAACCTCGGGGCCGTGCAGCTCCGCGAGCACGGACGGGCCTGGGCCGACAAGGCCGTCGAGCTGATCGAGGCGGACGCCCTCGCCGTCCACCTGAACTTCCTGCAGGAGGCGATCCAGCCGGAAGGGGACCATGACGCCACCGGATGCCTGGCCGCGATCGAGGCTCTCTGCGACGGAGCGGATTACCCCGTGATCGTCAAGGAGACCGGGAACGGTATCTCGGGCGAGGTCGCGCGGCGCCTCTACGGCGCGGGCGTGGCCGCGATCGACACGGGCGGGCTCGGCGGCACCTCGTGGGCCGTGATCGAGGCCGTCCGCGCCCGCGAGGCGGGCCGCCCCGGTGCCGAGCGCCTGCAGGGGCTCGGCGGAGCGTTTCGCGACTGGGGCATCCCGACCGTCGCGAGCCTGATCGAGGTCTCCCGCTGCGGCGGGCCGGTGATAGCGACGGGCGGCGTGAGAACGGGGCTCGATGTCGCGAAGGCGGTCGCGCTCGGCGCGGACCTCGCGGGGATGGCGTTGCCCCTGCTCGGGCCCGCCACGGACGGACAGGAGGCGCTCGATGCAGTGATCGAGCGCGTGATCGACGAACTTCGCGTGGCGATGTTCCTTACGGGATCTCCCGATGTGCCGGCGCTCCGCCGAGCGCGGGCGATTGTCACGGGACGAATACGAGAATTGACAGAATTATAGGAGATACAGATGGATGTAGAGATTATCGCGGTGGGCGGGTACGACGAGGTCGGCAGAAACATGACCGCCGTCCGCTGCGGAAAAGAGATAGTGGTCTTCGATATGGGCCTGCGCCTGGACCAGGTCATGATCCACGAGGACGCCGAGATCGAGAATATGCATTCCCTTGACCTGATTCAGATCAAGGCGATCCCGGACGATACGATGATGAACGCAATCGAGGGGCAGGTCAAGGCGATCGTCTGCACCCACGGCCACCTCGATCACATTGGGGCGATCCCGAAACTCGCGCACCGGTACAACGCGCCGATCATCAGCACGCCGTATACGACGGAACTGATCCGGCAGCAGATCCAGGGCGAGAACAAGTTCGAGGTGAATAACAAGCTCTTCGCGCTCAAGGCGGGCGGGAAGTATACGATCTCCCCCAACCTCGTGCTCGAGTTCGTGCGGATGCAGCACTCGATCATCGACACCGTCGCGGCCGTCCTCTGGACTCCGCACGGCGCCGTGGTCTACGCCCTCGACTTCAAGCTCGACCGGACACCCGTGATCGGCGAACCCCCGGACTTCGCGCGCCTGGCCCAGATCGGCAAGGAGGGCGTCCTCGCCCTGATTGTGGAGGCCATCAACATCGACCAGAAGGGGCGGTGCCCGTCCGAGCGGATCGCGCGCGATCTCGTGCGCGACACCATGACGAGCTTCGAGGACGAGAAGACCGCGATCATCGTCTCGACCTTCGCGTCGCATATCTCGCGGATCAAGACGATCGCCGAGACCGCGCACGAGATGGGTAGAAAGCCGGTGCTGCTGGGCCGCTCGATGGAGCGTTACTCCACGACCGCCGAGCAGATGAAACTCGTCAGCTTTCCGCAGACGACCTCGGTCTTCGGCAACCGCCGGACGGTCGAGCGGACCATGCGGCGAATCATGAAGACCGGGACCGAGCAGTTCGTCCCGATCGTCACGGGCAACCAGGGGGAGCCCGGCGCGGTCCTGACCCGGATTTGCGCAGGCGAGACGCCGTACAAGGTCAACAAGGGCGACAAGGTCCTCTTCTCGGCGAACGTGATCCCGAACCCGATGAATCACGGGAACCGATACCTGACCGAGGCGAGGCTGAGGGGGGCCGGCGCACGAATCTTCGACAAGCTTCATGTCTCGGGCCACGCTTATCTCGAGGACCACTACGAGTTCCTCCACCTGCTGAACCCGCAGAACGTGATCCCCGCCCACGCCTCGCTCCCCGTCACGGCTAAATACGCGGACTTCGCGGCCGACCTCGGGTACACGACCAAGACCGACTGCCACCTGATGCAGAACGGACAGAAGGTGAAGGTCCACTAGGAGACGATCATGGAACTGGATGCCTATCTCGAGCACACGGCCGATCAGGTTGACCGGCTGATCGACCGATACTTCGGCGCTCCCGTGGGGGAGCTGAACCGCGCCGCCTCTCACCTTCTCACGGCGGGTGGCAAGCGCCTCCGTCCGGCCCTGCTGATCCTCGCCGCGGACGCGGTGAGGAAGGGCTCGTCCGACGACCTGATGCCCGCAGCTCTCGCGATGGAGCTGACCCACACCTTCACCCTGATCCACGACGATATCATGGACCGGGACAGCTACCGCCGCGGCGTGCCGACCGTGAACCACAAATGGGACGAGCCGACCGCGATCCTTGCGGGCGACGTGTTGAACGCCCGGGCCTTCTCGTTCCTCGTGGGCGCGGTCGCGCCCGAGGCCGCACGCATTCGTGCGACCGGAATGCTCGCAATCACCTGCGATGAGCTCTGCTTGGGCCAGCACCTGGACATGACCTTCTCGTCGCGAAACGATGTGACGGACGGCGAGTACCTCGAGATGGTCGAGAAGAAGACCGGCGCGCTCTACGGTGCATCCGCCGCGATCGGGGCCGTCCTCGCAGGGGCGAGTGAGCCGCAGGTCGAGGTCCTCTACCGCTTCGGCCTCGCCTGCGGGGTGGCGTTCCAGATCCAGGACGACCTGATCGACCTGCTCGCCCCGCCGGGCACGAGCGGCAAGGACCGGGGCTCGGACATCCGCGAGGGCAACGCGACCCTGATCACGATCCTGGCTCGCGACAGGGGCCTGGACCTCTCGCCGTTCCGCCACCCCCTATCGGAGGCGGAGATCGAGGAGGTGATCGGCCTCGTCGCCGATCAGGGCATCTTCGACGAGGTCCGCGGCCGGGCCCACGGGATAGTTCGCGATGCGTCGGCCCTGCTCAAGATCCTCCCGGACACGGAGGAGCGTCGGCTCCTCCTCGCGCTCGGCGAGTACTTCGTGGCACGGGGCGCCTGACGTGGACGAGCTCCGCGATCGGCTCCTCATCCACGCGCTCGAGAACGCGGTCAAACACCGCGGGACGCCGAAGGCCGGCGCGATCATCGGGGCCGTGATGGGCCGGTACCCCGAGCTCCGGCCACGGGCGGTAGAGGCGAAGGCGCTGATCGGCTCGGTGATCGCCGAGGTCGACGCGCTCGGCCACGACGCGCGTACTGCGCGCCTCGTCGCGCTCGCGCCCGAACTCCTCGAGGTTCGCGAGGCCGAGCCGCGCGACCGCTATGCGCTCCCGCCGCTCCCCGACGCCGAGAACGGCGTCGTGATGCGCTTCGCCCCGAATCCCTCCGGCCCGCTCCACCTCGGGCACGCCCGGGCTGCGGCCCTGAACGATGCCTATGTCCGGCAGTACGGCGGCAGGTACATCCTGCGGATCGAGGACACGGACCCGAAGCGGGTCGACCCCGAAGCGTACCGGAGCGTGCCCGAGGACATGGCCTGGCTCGGGACCGCCATCACCGAGACCGTGTACCAGTCGGACCGGCTCGAGCTCTACTACGACTATGCCCGGCGCCTGATCGAGCGGGGGGGCGCCTATGTCTGCACCTGCGAGAACGAGCGCTTCCGCGAGCTCCGGCAGGCGAAGACGGCCTGCCCGTGCCGTGCGGGGGAGGTCGAGGAGGACCTCGCCCGGTTTGAGAAGATGCTCGACGGCGGGTACGTCGAGGGCGAGGCCTCGCTCCGCGTCCGGACCGACCTCGAGGCGCCGGATCCGGCGCTCCGCGACTTTCCCGTCTTCCGGATCCTGACCTCGACCCTCCACCCGAGGATCGATGCGTCCGTGTACCCGCTCATGAACTTCTCGGTCGCGGTCGACGACCACCTGCTCGGGTGCACGCACGTGATCCGGGGCAAGGACCACATCGCGAACACGCGCCGACAGCAGTTCATCTACGACTGGTTCGGCTGGACGCCGCCTCACTTCCGGCACTACGGCCGGATGGGGATTGAAGGGGTCGTGCTCTCGACCTCGGAGATGCGCGCCGGGATCGCGGCCGGCCGGTACGAGGGATGGGACGACATACGGCTCGGGACGCTTCGCGCGCTGGCGCGACGCGGGATCGAGCCGGAGGCCGTGAAGCGGGCCATGCTCGCGATTGGTGTCGGCGAGACCGACATCCAGTTCTCCTGGGAGAACCTCTTCGCCGAGAACCGGGCGATCGTGGACCCGCTCGCGGACCGATTCTGGTTCGTGCCCGAGCAGGTTGCCATCGAGGTCTCTGGCGCCCTTCCACGAGAGGCCCGCCCGCTCCGACATCCGGGTTTACCCTCGCGGGGCACACGCACGCTCGCGTTCGAGGGAGGCGTGGTCGTGTCGGCGGCCGAGCTCGGGGGCGAGGTCTCGATGCTCCGACTCAAGGACCTTTTCAACGTCGACGTCTCCGCAGTCGAGGATCGATTCCAGTTCGCGTACGCGGGGGACGATCTGGCCGATGCCCGCGAGGCCCATGCCCCGATCATCCAGTGGCTCCCGATCGGCGAGACCGTGCCCTGCACGCTCCGACGACCCGAAGGAGATCTCGATGGCGTCTGCGAGCCGGTCGTTCGCGAGGCCGTCGGCCGGGTCGTTCAGTTCGAGAGAGTCGGCTTCGCCCGGATCGACAGCGCCGGCCCCGGCGGTGTCGTCGCATACCTGACCCACCGCTGAACGGCGGGACTCAGAAGAGGACTACGCGGCGAGCCGCTTGCCGGTCGGGTAACAGTGGATCGCCCGGGGACCCGGACGGAGCGCGACCACCCCGTGGCGGACGAGCCACTGGAGGTGGTAGCGGATCTCCCAGCTTCGGTGGCTCTCGCGGTAGGCCTCGAAGAGCTCCTGGAGCGTGCACCCGGGCTTCGAGGTGATAAGGGTCAGCATCTGCCGCTGCAGGTTGATCCGCCGGAGCCGTTCCCTCATACGTGACCTCCACCATGGCGTCCGCCCTGGTCGATTGTATGTAATTACCTCTTTCCGTATATGTACATTGCGGATTGAGCAGAGGCCTCCCAGTGCCGGAATACGCCAAAGAAGGGAATCGGCAGAGACGATCGGGTTTTTCCCGGATCGGTATCGACAGGCTCCGCAGGCCGATAACGAAAGATATATCGGCGGCGAGGAGTAATCCAGTGATGAATGAGCGCCCGCTTTTTTGACCGTTTTTTCCGTCCCAAACCCCATATCGTCGAGAGCGTGCCACCCCCTACCATCTCGCTCGGGGCAGGCATGGAGGTGCCCGAGTACCGCACCAAGCCCTACTTCATCGTGGCCTCGGTCGAGATGGGCAACACCACCACCAAGTGCATCCTGACCGGAACGAGCCTCGAGACGGGCCGGAGCTACGTGATCAACAAGACTGTCTCCATGACCCGCGACGTCCGGCCGCCCAAGCCGAACGAGCAGGTCTTCGGCGCGACCCTCGACGGCACCCGGCTGACGCGCGAGTCCGTGACCGAGCTCGTACGCGATACCCTGATCCAGTGCCACCGGGAGGCGGGCCTCTCGATCAAGGACGACCTCGATTTCGTGGTCCGCTCGACGGGGGTGGTCGCCGCGATGGACTCCCCTGAGCAGGTCGGAGACTTCATCATCGCGCTCGCGAACGGCTGCCTCGAGGCGGGGGTTCCGCCGCGGAAGATGACGCCGCCGATGTCCAAGGGGAACCTGCCGCAGAAACTTCAGCCTCATTCGTTCGCGGACAAGGTGGTCTTCGTCGGTGCGGTCGCGGGCGTGCTCCCCCCGGTCGGGTGCACCGGAGTCGAGATGGTCGCGAACGAGATGGAGGGCGAGCTCGCGATGGCCGGGATCAAGGAGGGCGCGAAGTGGACCCCGGTCGACTTCCGGAACCCGTGCATCTCGATCGACTTCGGCACGACCCTCGACGGCCGAATCACCTCGGACGTGGACGAGTCGGCCGAGATCCCATTCGCAAAGACGATCGGGAACTTCGCCGGGCTCGCGGGGGCGATCCCCGACGCAATCGTCCGCGGAACCGGGCTCGTCCAGAAACGGACGGGAACAGCGCTCGACCTCTTCTCCGACCGGTCCACGCTCGGCAAATTCGCGGCCCGGACCAGCCGGAAGGTCGTAGACGACTACGTCGAGCGCTGCCACGCCGAGATCGATATCCGGATCGTCCCGTCCGGCCGGGACCGTTTCGGGTGCGTACCGCTCTGCGCCGACGTGGCCGCGGCCTCGGGGGTCGCGATGATCGGCTGCGATGCCGGGGTCAACGGGTCGGCCGTTCCCGCGCTCGAGGCTATCGGGCGCGAGTGTCACCAGGAGCACGGGATCGCGACGCTCACCGAGGTCGTTGATCGGGTCTGCACGCGGATGGCGCTCCGGATGGTCGCTATCGCGGCCGAACGCGACCTGGTCCCGCTGAACTCATCGATCGGGTTCACGGGCCGAGCCGCGATCTCGGGGCGGAAGCCCGAGTACGTCCTCGAGGGGATCGAGGCCATGGGCCTCTTTCCAGACGGCGCGAACGACCACCTGGTCTTTGTGGACGACGGACTCGCGCGCGGCGCAGGCCTGATGGGCCGGTGCATGCTCTCGCTCGGCAAGCCGAAGTTCCCGCTCGGCGGGCGGCGGGGCGGGCGGTGCATCATGGCTAAGAGGATCGCGTGCGGAAAGTAAGGAGAGAGCCATGACAGAGACAGAACTCTACGACGTGGTGATCCCCCCCGGGGTCCCGCGGAGCATCCTCAAGGAGATCGTCGAGCAGTTCCCTGGCGAACTGGTCGAGTCGCGGCAGCGGCTGCACTTCGCGAACATGGATGGGGACGAGCGGGAGCTGCTCGCGTTCCGCTCGGACCTCGCGACCGCGCAGACGGTCGAGCAGTTCATCTACGACCGGCTGAAGGCCTTTATCGGCGAAGAGGAGTGACCGATCTCTCGCACCGGACCAGGTAGTCCGCGAGCAGGATCGGGATCGGCGCGGTCATGCAGTGCCAGTTCGGGGTACCGTTCACCTCGAGCACGGTGAAGCCGCCTGGCACGGGCAGGAGGTCGACGCCCGCGTAGTCCGCGCCGACGGCCCGCGCGGCCGCGACGGCGA
>JADGNL010000231.1 GCA_017883495.1 Methanomicrobiales archaeon
AAGACCTCGCCCTCCTCGACCGCGAACGAGCAGCGGTCGACCGCGACGAGGTCGTCGTATCGCTTCAGGAGCCCTTCTGCGAGGATCGCCGGCACCGTCATCCCCGGATCATACGACCGCGCGCCATAAGCGCTTTCCGCCGGGCGAACCTTGAAGCCTCGCCGAGCCGAACGTGAAGCGATGGCGGTCCCGTTCACATGTACGGATTGCGGCCGGTGCTGCGTGAGCCTCGGACGCTCCATCACGATCGAACGCAGGGTGACCGGCCGGCACTACGACTGCCGCGAGGCCGTTCGGCGGGAGACGTTCCGGGCCGAAGTGGGCGATGAGCACCGCGGCATGGTTCCGTCCTCCGCAGGCTGCCCGTTTCTGGTCCGGCCGTCGCCGGGGCAGTCGATCTGCGCCTGCCATGCGACCCGGCCCCGGCTCTGCCGCGAGTATCGATGCGCTTCAATGCGGCTCTTCGATCGCGACGGAACGGAGCGTGGGCACCTGGGCGGGCGCCGGTCCCTCCTGACCGAGGACCCGGAACTTCGAGCTCTCTGGGACGACGGCGAGGGAGAGGAGGAGAGCGCGTGGCGAGAGCGGATCGAGTCGACCTTTTCCGGCGCCGGGTACCGGGTGGAGTGGTATGACTGAGACGGAGCAGCGCGAGCTCCCGGTCGAGAAGGGGACGGTCGAGTGCCGGCCCGGCGTGCGAATCGGACTCGACCGGTGCCGGTTCTGCGCATCGTCGCGGGCGTTTCGCGAGCGTGGAACCTGGAAGCGGTCGCCGGCGCTCGCCTACTGCATGGCCTCCCGGGTGACCGAGGAGGTCGACCTCGCGCGGGTCGATGCGGTCCGGTGCGCCGACCGCACGGGCGAGGGCTTCCGCTCGATCATGAGCATCATCTCCTGAAAAGGAATGGGCCCGACCGGGATCGAACCGGTGATCTACGCCGTGTAAGGGCGTCGTCATGACCGCTAGACTACGAGCCCGTGCCTGAGAAGATCGGGGCGCGGCGCTATAAAAGGGGTGGTGCCCGCGAACGCCAAACCAGCTCTTTTTATATTTCTCACGGGAGATTTATGACGGAGCGTTCTCGTCATGGCCCAGGACTCAGGCATCGTCTCGCCCGAATTACTCGCGGGGGTGCGGGCGCTCCTCAAGAACAACCCGAAGGGGATGTCCGTCTCGGACATCGCGGCCGGTCTCGGCATGAACAGGAACTCTGCCGCGAAATACCTCGACATCCTCAGCGTGGGCGGCCAGATCGAGATGCGCGCGTTCGGGCCGGCAAAGGTCTACTTTCTCTCGCAGCGCGCCCCCCTCGGCGCGATCCTGAACTACACGGCCGAGTACATCCTGATCATCGACCAGCACTACCGGATCCTCCAGGTGAACGACCGCTTTCTCGAGTTCCTCCACATGGACCGCGCCGACCTGCTCGGCGCCTCGATCGACGCCGTCCGCCTCCCGATCATCTCGACCCCCGAAGTCAGGAGCCGAATGCTCGAGGCCCGCTCCGAGGGCGAAGTCTCGCTCGAGCTCGACAGGGGGGAGGGCGAGGCGACCCGGTATTACCGCGTCAGGCTGGTATCGACCGCGTTCGACGACGGATCGACCGGGATCACCTGCATCGTCGAGGATATCACGGCGAGGAAGCAGGCCGAGCGGGACCTCCTCGAGCGGGAACGGCGCTTCCGAGAGCTTGTGGAGCTCTCGCCATTTCCGTGTGCGATCGTGGATTCGAGCGGCAGGTACCTCTACGTGAACAGCCGCTTCTCCGAGACCTTCGGGTATACGGCCGAGGAGATCGGAACCATCGACCGCTGGTTCGAGCTCGCCTTCCCGGACCCGGACTACCGCTCGGCCATGGCCGTCGAATGGGACCACGGGGCAGCATCGTATACAGCGCCGGAGCCCCGCATCTTCCACCTCAGGACCCGGAGCGGCGAGGTGAGGGAGGTCGTCTGCCGCCGCCGGCGGCTCTCTGACGGGAACCACTACCTCGTGTACGAGGATATCTCCGAGCTTCGCCGGCTCGAGACCGTGCTTGCCGAGCGGAACCGGATCGACGACGCGCTCTACCTCTCGCTTCGGCGGCTCCGGGAGATCTCCGAGACCGGGCATAACCTCCTCTTCGGAGCCGACACAGAGGGACGGATCACCTACGCCTCGCCGCTCTTCGAACGGATCGCCGGCAGACGTGCGGCCGTGTTCGTGGGAATGCCGATCGAAGAGCTCTTCTCGGGCTCCGGTCTCGACCTCGGCTTGGCGTTCCGGGCCGGGATCGTGGCGGGGCGCCCCCTGGAGGAGCAGGAGCTTGTCCTCCGCCGCGCCGACGGAACCGAGACCACCCTGATCGCGAGCCTCGTGCCGTCCCGCAACGCTTCAGGCGAGGTAACGGGACTCGAGGCGCACCTCCTCCTCCGTTCGGATCGGAACGGCTAGGGGTTCGATCGCGGCCGACGGGGCGTCGCGGGTCCCGAATTTTCCGGGTGCGATACGATTATGTCCCGCCCGGGCCGACTAGTAGGTGCACGGATGAAGAAACGCTACCTCGCGGTCAGCGCCCTGCTCGGCTGGCTCCTCCTGATAATCGTACTCATGATCATCTCCGGGTACGTCAACGCCGAGATCTACTTCGTCCTCGGTCTGATAGGACTGATGGTGATCGCGATCCTGATCACCCCCATCTACTCGCGGCCCCGGTACGCGCGGCGACTGCTCGTGGTCCGGATGCTCGGCGCCGCCCTCTTTGTCGCGCTCTTCTTCGAGCAGTTCCTGGTCGGTCTTCCCGCCATCAGTATCCCCCTGATCGGAGCCTACATCCCGATCGAGCGGGTGATCGCGGTCGCGACCTCGCTCGTGGGCGTGGTCTGCGTCT